>DOEX01000115.1 GCA_003532515.1 Anaerolineaceae bacterium
TCAAGATCACTGACCATCGTTCGGGGGTCGATGTCCAACCCGAGTCTGTCGAAAACTTCTGCAGTTTGAGAAATCATTGCATGTGTATCGAGCAAACCATTTGATTTTGTCAGCTCGCGTCCAATAAACATGTTCTCATAAATATTCAAATCGTTGACCAGGTTCAGTTCCTGATGGATAAAGGCAATCCCTGCTTTTAACGAATCAGCTGGTGTAAGGAACTGTACAACTTTTCCGTCGACGTAAATTTTTCCTTGGTCTGGTTGATGAACGCCGCCCAGGATATTCATCAGCGTAGACTTTCCAGCGCCGTTTTCTCCAATCAGGGCGCAAATTTCTCCACCCTGAATGCTAAAGTTTACATCGATGAGAACGTCATTGGCACCAAAGGATTTATGGATATCGATTAGTTCAACAAGCATCTTTACTTTCTTTTAAAGAAGAGGCTACGGTTTGACCCATAGCCTCTTCTATTCGGTTATGAAAATCTTACTTCAAAGCGAGGCTAAGCCTTTAGTAAGGTGAATTTTCATCCAGAAAATCCTGGTAGTTATCGCGGTCAACTAATGTGGTGGGGATAATTACCACTTCTTCGACCGTTTCGCCCTTAAGTATGCTCAGTGCCATATCAAAGGCATCGCGAACCATAGCGGGGCTATAAAGCGCAGATTGAATCCAAATATCTTCGTTCTCAGGCATCATGCGGAAGTATTCCTGCATACCGCCGCCACCAGTGATGACTTTAATGTCAGTGCGGTTGGCTTCGCGGATTGCCTGAAGAGCACCAATAGAGGTCTCATCATCCATCGAGTAAACAGCATCGATCTTATCATGAGAGGTTAGGATATCTGCCATATCAACCAAGCCATCTTCGCGGGTAAACTGAGTCGCGTAAGAAATGACTTCCATATCAGGAGCGATTTCTGCCAAAGTTTCCACGAAACCGGCTTTTCTAAGTTCAGAAACTGAACCGGAGGTGGGGACTTCCAACATGATCACAGTGCCTTCGGTGCCGATCTTATCGACAATATAATGAGCACCCTGGACGCCCATGTCTTTGTTGTCGCCAGAAAGACGATATACGCCGTCCGCATTAATGGAAATATCGAAATTGACAACAACGATGCCTTTGTCAATAGCTGCCTGAATCGGCACTTCCATACCCTCCCACTGGGGGAAGGCGACAATTGCCTGGGCACCCCAGGTGAGAAGATCATCCAACTGAGCGGTCATTTCTTCCGCATTGGTACTGGTGTAAAGTTGATATTCAACTTCATCTGCCAGCTCTTTTGCACGTTGTTCGGCATTGTAAGCAACTGCAGCCACCCATCCATGGGTCACTGCTGGAGCGAGAATACCGATTTTGTATTTTTCTGCTACTGGAGCTTCTGGCTCCTCCACTTCTGGTACAGTAGTAGCAGCGGGTGCCGGTGTACAGGCGCTGAGCACCATGACACCAATTAGCACCAGGGACAATAAAGTAACAACTATTTTCTTCATTTTTTCTCCTTTGAATAGTTATTAACCATCAGATCTGTATCCTGATGGGTCAAATACGTTTTTTTCTTGGCAGTCGATTCGCGTACTACCAGTTGGTGGTCCAGGTATACCAATCCAGTCTCAGCCGAGTGTTTTTCTAACCTCTCAAACAGCATTTGGGCTGAAGTCCGACCCAGTTCGTAACAGGGTTGGGCAATGGTGGTGATGAACGGATGGTGCATGGTCGTATACTCAACATCATCAAAACCGGAAATACTCAATTCCTCAGGGATCGTAATCCCGAGCTCTTTGGCAGCTATGATGCTGCCAAAAGCAAAAGTGTCAGAGATGCAAAATATGGCTGAAGGGGGATTCTCCGACTGCAATAGTTCCAGGGCACAAGCCCGACCAGACTGGAAGGAATAGTCACTGGAACCTAATTTTATATATTCAGGATCCACTGGAAGACCTGCCTCCAGCAAACTATCCTTATAAGCTTGAGTGCGGATTTTGGTGGATACATAGTCATTATTGCTGCTGATTAAGGCAATTTTTGTGTGCCCAAGCCCCAACAAGTGAGCCATCATATCCCGGCTTGCCTGGTAATTATCGATGCAGACTGCTGGTGCAATTTCGGTATCCACATACTCGCTACACTGAACGATCGGAAACCGGGAGGCGGCGTTGTAAAAAACCTGGTGATCGCGTAATCCATCCATCAGAATTGCGCCATCAACACGCCCTTTATAAAGCATCTGGATGCCTTCCAACTCCCTTTCAGGGTCGCAATTGGTTGTATACATAACCGCACTAAACCCTTGCTGATAAGAAGCCTCCGTAATGCCCGCCAAAATGTGAGCATAATAGGGGTTAGTGACATTAGGGCAGACAATTAAAATGACCCGGGTCTCCTTCTTTCGAAGATTCCGGGCCATAAGGTTGGGTTCGTATCCCAGTTTCTGAATTGTTTCCTGGATTTTAGCTGCGGTCGCTGCGCTTACAATGCTTGTGCCGTTCACCAGGCGCGAAACGGTCGCGACGGAAACTCCGGCTTCCAATGCCACGTCCTTAATGGTGACTTTTGAACGATTCATTCCAGCTTGATTACTCCGATAATACTCGTGTAATGGTTTACTGTAATCCTTTACATATAAGATAACAAAATCTAAAGGGAATGTCAATAGATCTTTACAAAAATTGGCAAATCTTAAGGTCGGTCTTTAATTAACCCGTTCAAAAGGTCTTCGCGGATACGTTCAAATAGGATGTGCCTGCCGTCTGACATCAGGTCAGGGTTGATCTGCTTCAACTCCAGGCTGCCAGTGCTTGCTCCAATCTCTTCACCCATCAAGAGCCCGCTAACTGCGGATTCGACGCTCGCGTAAAGGTCACTTCCCAGCACTCCTACCACCCTGCCGGCCGCTTCCAACCCTGCCTGCCCTTCCACGCCAATTACGGTGATATTTTTGGATGCCAGGTAGGTCATCAAACCCAGCGAAGAGATCTCCGGCTGCACATACATAGCAGTGACTGACAGGTTAAGTAAAGAATCCGCTGCAGCCTGCCAGTTGGCGGGATCTGTGGGGGAGCTCATTTCTGCATATAGGGGGTAGTAGGGTTGACTGATGAACGGCGGGTATAAGGGCTTACATAACCCGCAAAAATACCGCGCTCCCACGATAAACGAATCGCGTGTGCGGTTACCCAGATCATCCTCGTAAAGGCTGAGGACACCAACCCGGTAGTCGGCGGTGGTCAATGCCAGGGCATAGCCAGCTAAAAAGGCTCGCTGTTCGAGCGTTCCGCCTTCACTGGTGACCGCGTGGACGTTGACCAAGCCTGGGGTCAGCCCGCTCACATCCACTGCCACGATCTTGAGATCCGGCATTTGTTGATTTATGGATTCCACTTGGGCGCCATCCGCTGTCGTCACCAGAATTTTTACCGATGGCGTAATTTGCTCAGCAGTAATTGACTCGCGGCGTTCAAAGGTGAGATTGTTGTTTTGTGTGAAAGCCGTCAAACGTTCTGCCAAAGCTTCATTGTGACCAGAACCTGCCCCAGCCCAAAAAACGATGTCGCTGCTTACAAGCACCTGCGCTGCTTCCGTTGGGATTGCCGTTTCCGTCACAGTTGTAATCGCTGTCTCTTCAGTTGCGATCGGCTGGGTATCCATGGGGGCAAGAGTTGCCGTGGGTTGCTGCTGATTACAGGCGGAGACCAGCAAAACCAGGGTCAACAGGATAAGCACAAGGGTGGGTTTGGTTTTTGTCATGGCTGTATTTTATCTTAAGCCGCAAGCACCGTGAAATTTGTACCAAGCAGACCAGCCCAGTCGAAGATTGTCTAATTCACCTTATCACATAACCCCAATACCTACCCCTCAGCCCCACGTCTCCGGCACGCAAGCAGTCTCTTCGCTTCGCTTAAGGGGGTTGGATCGCGGTATCCAACTTCAACGAAAATATGTCACGGTCTCCAGCTTACCAAAATGGTGCACCATTACAGGGTAATAGAGTTAGTTCCCTACACCTTTCGGCCAGGAACTATAACCTATCAGCTCTGACCGGGCACAAACCCTGCAACTATTCAGCCATAGACTCAAACCAACCAGGAACAAACTATGAGCATACCTACCACCGAAACCCAACCCGATAGTCTTCACAGGGCACCTCGCAACCAATCGCAAAAGGTAAGAAAGGTGCTGGCAAACGCCGGTCCTCGTCAAATTCAGGACTTCATTGACGATCTGATCAGGCGCAATCAACTCAACTTGAATTCTGTCTGGCAGCTTCTTATCAGCCTGGCACTTCTGGTTGTCGGTCTGATCGCCGATTTACCACTTCTGGTGCTGCTCTCTGCTGTAACCGCACCCGTATTAAACCCGATGATCGGATTGGTCCTTTCAGCTATCAAACCTTCAGGAAGTTACTTCCTAAAATCATTGCTCTACATTCTGCTTACAGCAGCTGCATTCTTTGGTACCGGCTGGTTGATTAACCAGGTCAGCCCATCAATAATCACTTTCGATCAAATTACTGGATTTTTTGCTCTAAAAGATGGTTGGTTAGAATGGGGTGTGCTGGCACTTACATCAATTGTTAGTGTCTACCTCTTCCTCTACCGTCCAGGCGGTCCCTCGGTAGTAACATCGACGGTCCTGGCTTATCTCATATTCATCCCCATTACGCTGGCCGGTTTACTTTTCGCTCAGGGCGATCAGACAGGTGCCGTTAATCTGCTTCTTCTGTGCGGTGCACGCGTTTTCATCAGCATCGTGATCTTGTTAGTGACCACCTGGGTTTTTGGCTTCTCACCTAAAGGAGTGCTGGGCTGGCTCTTGCTCGTCATTGTTGTGCTTGCCTCAGCTCTGACGATCTTCGAATTCCGCTTCAGTCAGTCTGCGTTTTCTTTGCCTGAGTCACAACCTGTGAAAGTGGCTGCAGCCGCCCCTACCGAAGAAATATCAGAACCTACCAAAGAATTGGCAAAACTTACCCAAGCCCCGCCAACTGCAACAACGGTTCTAATGAAAACTCCTGAGCCTATCATCACGCTCCAGCCAACCGAAACCGTCGTGGCAATCCCGATGGAACAATTTGCTCAAGTAGTCTCTGAAAGTGGTGTGGTTGTGCGAGAATTTCCCTCTACTCAAGCCACAATCATCACCTATATCAACAACGGACTGCAAGTCACCTTGCTCGGAGAGCAAGTAACGGATCAAGGAATGGATTGGGAGAAAGTAATTGCTCCTGACGGTAAAGAAGGTTGGGTCGCCACTCGCTTTTTGAGCGCTATCAACCCGTAAATCAGCAAGTTAGAATTTCAAGGTTTTCCAGGGGAACGCGAATGATCGTTTCGTCTTCACGCTTAATGACCGCAACCTTACTTTTCATACCACTCGCTGTGCGCTCAGTTTTCTCTGGAAGTTCAACAATTTTGCCGACACTTCCAAAATAAGGCTGTCCCAGCAAACGTGCGGTCTGACCAATCAAAGTCGGCTCAGGTTCAGCAAACAATTCTGCAGTTTTTACACTCTCGCTGGGTTGGAAGAGTTCCGGTTTCACATCCCGATATGGGTCTGCCCTGCGTGCTAGCAGGGTTACCTGGCTATTCTGCAATTCCTCAATCGCAGATCGGCTCAATTGGTCCAAAGCTGCTTCGCCAAATCCCAACAAACTCATTACCGGCATATTCAATTGTTCTATTTCGATCTTCGAAGCTGGGTCCAACGCAGCAACCAAAATTCCAGCAGCTCCGTTATCGCACAGAGTTTTCAACTCAGCAAATCTTGCCACACTATTGAGGTAAACGATCGCATCCTTTACTTTAGCCAGATCGCTTTCTTTGACCTCGTCCAGCATCACGAGCTGGCCGATGGCAGTCTTGCCATTCCCCCAACTTCCCCGCAAACTGAAACCACGCACAACAATCACCGCACCCAGTCCAGGAATGAGCTCGCCAACCGTACCGCCAATGGGAGTCTGTGCCTGGATGACTTTCTCACCCATAGCCAGCGTCACACGCCCGTCTCTGATCGCCACAACTTTTCCGTCTTCTGGTGCACGAAAAAACCGTGAAATCAAGCCGGATTTTTTCGCGATCACATCTCCGCGTTGCACATCCTCACCTGCCAGTCGCTTAAGGCAGCTGTCCAGCCCAGATTCTTTAATTCGGAATTGGTTGATTACATCAAAGACCTGGAATTTCGCTGGCAAAACCGCTTCGGCAATTATGTCGCCCTGTTCAACAAGTTGACCCAGGTGGACGTTTACTTTCCCGGGGACTGGCAACTCAACTGGGAAGCTCAAGAGGTGATCGGTTTGTATGATCGCGTTTTTCACCATTAAGCTCCCAAATTCCACAACCAATCACGTCGAGCTTCGTGCCTGGATTTTTCATCAACTGGCAGGAAACAAGGTCTGCCCCTGGCATCCACAACTAATCCAAGATTGCTCGCCCTGGCATTCACCCATCCACCTAAACCGCGCAAACCCATACCAATATCGCTCTCCGGTTCAGGTGCCAGGTAGGCACGCAGGTCATTGCCAGGAACTGTTTCAAAACGTTTCAATTCAGCCTGGTAAACCTGGTAATGCTCGCGAGCTTCGCCGTAGCCCTCATCCACTTCAAGCTGCAACACCTTTTGACCTGCAGCAACCGGGCTGTCCACGTTGATCACAGTAGCTAACCCACTGAACACATCACTATCAACGATCTGCACAGGCAACAGGGGGTCAAATTCTGCTAAAGCACCCAGTGCTGTGATGACCTGGTAATCATCGCCAACGAATGTTGTGATCCCGTGGGGCAGGATGCCATCCTGAGCGACCATAAAAGTATGTCTTGCACTGGGAAGACGCTCGAAACTAGCACCGCTTAGCAGAATTGGTTCAAAATCATCCATTAACCCAATGCGGTCGTCATAACGGAAATCATCGTAGAGCGTTGCCATTTCGCTTAGCAAACGCCTTATCCGCACAGACATCCAGGCAGTTTCCAGGCTCATTTCTTCGATGGTCACTGGCACAAAACCAGGATGCAATTCCCTGTTCGCCAGGTAGGCAGCCGCGGTTGTCCTTTCAATCGATTGGTCAGACTGGGCAAGGACTGCTGAGATCGTATCTTCATCCACCTGGTTGTTCTGCCAGAATCCCATTCTCGTTCCATGTTGGATAGAAATAGCATGGGCATGATCCGGCTCAAGATGCAGTTGCAAAACACTTTTGGCATTCGTTTGAGTTTGCTCCAGCCAATGATCCATCCTTGCGCGCGCAAATTCACCCGGCAAAAAGTTCACTTTCGGTTGTTCAATCAACCCTTGCAATTCAGGGAATTCTTTCAACCGCAGTCGGGAGATCGCCTTGACCAGTGCTTTACTGGCAAAGGATAGGTCTTCGCGTCCACTTTCAGGCTGGATGTTGCCAGCGATGTGCAAATCATCCCCAGCATCAATCTCCATTTTGGTGTAATCTGCAAGTGACTGGTTGCCAGCATAGACAATTTGTGGACGGTTGGCGGAGCCCCGCAGTTGAACCAGCAAACGCAGGTTGCTGATCACCGCTCGAAGAGCTTTTTCGGGACCCCCATCCACACCTCCTGTCAGGATCAACAAATCGAAGGCAGTGCTGGTCAATTTTTCAAGCTGAAGCGAGATATTTGGCTCGTTTTGCAGACAAATTTCTAAAACGATTTCTGTGTTGTAAAAACGAACCAGTCTGCGCAGCGGTTCCAGGGAATACTTCTCTGAAATACCAACCAAGACCACCCGGATCGGTTTGCCAATGCTCATGGTCAGACCCACACCTCGCAAACCTGGAATATTCCGGTCGGTTTCAATGTAAAAACGCTTAGCGGTGGACTGCAAGTTAAGCCCTGCCTTTTCTTCCAATTCCAGGATCACCTTATCGATTACATCGGTCAAGCTGTGATCAAGACCTGAAAAGGTTGGTGTGACTGCATGCGCAACCAGCTCAAAACTGCCCGGTTGGTTCTCAAATATCCACGCTCGTGTGTCTGTACGAGAGATGTCTATGCTGAGGTAACTTGAAGTCATCATTCCTCGATCACCAAAGCCTGGCAAAATCAACCAGGTACTGAATATAAGCGATCAGAGCAACCAAACCCGTGCTGAAGAGCCCAACAAAAATTGCTCCAAAAGTGATTCCAATGAACATTTGACCAAACCCACTTAGCCCATCCAACCAGGAATGGCTGAAAGCATCTTGCTTTACCTTGTTTTTTCGGTGATGAGAGACGAACAAAACAGCCAGAACGCCAACCAACATCATGAAGGCTTCAAAGATCGCTATCCAATTGGGAAGACCGGCCGAAGACATCTTGTTCGGGTCAAAGGCGTTCACAATGTTGAGCAGCTGGGGCACGAGCGTTCCACGAGTCACTCCGACGATAAGAGTTGCGGCTACAACGCCGCCCAAAAAGCCCAGGGGAATGCCAGATAATTTGGATGATTTCTTAAAAAGCAGCCAAACCAGTAGTAGAGAAAGAACCAGCGGCACCAGGGCGAGCAAAGCCGAGGTTTGTGGAAAAGTGCTTAGCGGATAAATAGCCATCGGCAAAATTACTTTTTGCAGAAGCACCAAAAAAGTAAATCCGGCTGTCATCCCAACCAAAGTGTACATCGCAATCCCAAACAAAAGCGTATCGCCAAGCAGGTAGCTAAAAACCATCAGGCTCAAAACCAAACCAGCAAGGAGAAGAAGCAAGTCAACAGTACTCATTGCTTTCGCTCCGCAGTTCTACGTAAGGTGTCTTCATCAGCTTTTGTGATCATCCCTAAGAGCAAGACCACGATCATTAGCAACATTCCCACCTGGAAAGCACGTTGATTGACCAGGTTTTGCGGTGCAACCTCCAGTGCTTTGGCGTCGGCAATCCCAGCCACAACGCCTTGCAGTTGACCGGAGTCGTGATAAGGCAGCAGCATTGGTGCAGAAACAGAAGTTGTGATGGCAGAGGTCTTGATCCCCGGCTGCCAGGGGCTGATTTGCTCCAGCCACATGCGCACAAACTCAGCCGAATCACTTACCAGGATGACTTGCTTAATCCCATCGAACAACTCCGCATCGTCAGTAAAAGCCTGGTTGATCGGCAACTCGCCCCAACTGGGGGTCTCTCCAACAGCCAAAGCCAGGTAACCTAGCATTCCACCAGGAATGAATTCATCCGGAACTTGAACCGGGTCGAGCAAGTTGCCAGCCAACCAGATGTTTTCAGGATTGGCAGTCACAACTTTCACATTGCTGCCCTTTTCTTCAAGTATCTCAAGCGCTCTTACAGCCAACGGCTCGATGTCGTTTTGGGTAGCAGCCTGGTAATCCAACACAATTAACACAGCATCATTCACTGCAATAGATTCCAGGTTTTTTGCGAATGCGGTTGCCGGCGCTGACAAAGGTAAATAAACTTGGCCAGGTTTTCCAAGCAAGATTGCCAGAAGCACTCCCAGGATCAAGAGCAGCCCAAGCACCAATCTGCCAATTTTGCCTTGCGGGGTGGTTTCGTGCAAGACGGCAATGGTCCGACGACCTTCTTGCCCAATAATCTCAGAAAAGACCTGGGAACGCTCGCGTTGATTTTTCAGCAGGAGCAAGTCAGGTAAGACTTCTTCGGTCGAAAGCGGTGCATCAGTTGAAGGAGCACTCTCGCTCTCCGTCTCAAGTTTTTCTTCAGCTTCAAGAGATTTTCCTTCGAATTCTGCTTCGGTCTCTGCTTCAACCAGTGTCTCTGTGGGTTCATTGACCTCTTCCAGTTCCGTATCCTCTCCGGGTTGGGCAGGCTCTTGTGGAGGTTCTAGAATTGAATCCTCTTCCAGAGGAAGATCACCATCCACATCGCTGTTTAATGTTCTCTCGTCATCTTCAGGGATGTTGTGAAAGACAACCGGTTCAGGTTCAGTCTCGGCAACTTGATCTTCAAGCTGTTCAAGGAGTTGATCTGTCAAACCTGGCTCAGATTCTTCTGTGAGCGGGACAGGAGTCGTTACCTCTGTGGTGACCTCTTCTTCGGTCTCCTCAGCAGGTGTCTCTGGCAACCCCATCTCACGACGCAGCAACTCCTGCAATTCTTCTTCAGTCCACTCATCTTCGAGTGCGTCTTTGTTGACTATAGCTTGTGGCGTTTCGTTCGAATCGTCCTCACGGGTGGGATGCAGCTCACGAATCCGACGCAGCCACTCCGGGTCGCCATTTTCATCAACCAGATCCGATTCAACTCTCCGGGTTCTCCTAGCTTTTTCGCGCTCATTTTGTTCGCGAATGCGTCGCATGATCTCGTCAAAGGCTTCATCCACCTGTTTGCGCCCTTCTTGAGAGCGACGGTCATCCATGGCAAGCCCGCCCTTAGCCAACTCTCCGGCGGCGTCTTCCTCTTCTTTGGCGCGCTGACGAATCCGTTCTAACCAATCCGGGGATTCTTTATCAGAATCGGGTTGATTTTCTTCTGCCTCGGAAGTTACCTCTTCGTTGTCCTCGTCCGCTTTGTCAGTTTCCGCTAACAATGGACTTTCATCCAATGAAGCCAAAATTTCGGACATGGGTGCCAATTCGTCCTCAGAAGCCTTTTCTACAGAACCTTGTGAAGGCTCAAACCCTTTCAGCTCAAACAGTTCATCCAGCTCTTGACCGCAGCGAATACAACGCAGGGTATAAGCGGCGTTTTCTTGACCACAATGAGGGCAAACTCTTAGTTCATCTGGTCGCTCACTCACGCAGCGCCTCCTGTCCAAACAAGACCCGCAGCGCCATCAGCAGAGCACCCAAAGCTACTCCGATCAATAAACCACGTGCGCCAACCACTGGCAAATGCTGCAGGGATGACACGAGTTGGCTCAAAGCCGGGTTGGAATCGAAACGCACAAACCCCAGGTTAAGGAAAAGAAAAACAAGAGCGCTCAATCCGAACGAAATGGTCAGGATTGACCAGCCTCTGACACGGAAAATTTTGACTGCCGCGCTCATCAAAACAAGCGCGATCAAAGCCATAAGGGCGTTTTCAAGTGGAATTAATATTGACTGGATGCCTTTGAGAAAAGCCGGATCTTCCAGACCCAGGTACCAACCAAGGCTCACGGTACCCAAAAAAGAGATCACAAGAATGATGCTAAAAAGGAAGCCCTTCCGACCTTTGACGATGAAACGGATATGTGTGACCACCAGGCTGGCAATTGCCACCAGCAAGGCAACACTGGAAAGGATTATCGCCCAACCAAGAACCAGCCCGAGATAAGGCGCAGTAAACGGTTGGAAGAATAAGGCTGCCAGCATAACTATCCCGGATATGGCAGCAGTGATCACCGGCGTGCGCTGTTTCATGGCAAGACTCCACTCAATTTCAACAAAGCCGCCGCGATCAAGGTGATCGCCAGGATGGCACGCAGCCAATTCATTGTTTTAGCCTGGTTTTGGTAAGCGCGCTGGTTGACCTTGCCAATTGAGGGCAAATAGTAGTCTTCGCCCAAAGTAAAAACAGAGCTTGAGGCAAAAAACGCCGCCTGGGCAGCCAGCGAACCTGTGGCAGCGACCAAAGGGAGATCTTTTCGATCTGCCAGGTCAGCTATCAGAATATGTTCAGGACGCATCGTTCCACTCAGAATCAAGCCAGCATTATCTTTGCGGGCAAGTTCCGGCATCAACCCTGCCATCCACGCAAAAGCGCTTACGCCACTCAACTCGCTATGCTCAGATCGGAAGAGCTCGCCTGCCATGGCATTTTCGTAAGCCCCATGCACTACCAGCTGGCTAATACACG
>DOEX01000252.1 GCA_003532515.1 Anaerolineaceae bacterium
AAATGCCACGATGGCACGTCTTGGAAAACTCATACGATTAGTGCTTCCTTATCCCTGATGTGTTAGGTTAATTTTACTTTACATTTGAGTGCTGGGAACAGGGAACAGGGATGAGGGAACAGGGATCAGGAAACAGGGAACAGAATAGAATCAAAGATTAGGCGAGTCAAAATGTAGGGCGTGATTGAGAGCGCTTAAGACTTTGTATCTTGTAATTGCTACACGCTCTCGATCCGCCGAGTTACGAGTACAAAAAAAATATAAACTTCTATTTTGATTCCAGAAAACTTAATCGTGCCGGCATTGCGAAGCACCCGTCGCTGGAAGCAGGCTTGGGCAAGCCGAGCACGCGTTTTGTCTGCAGGTCTTTACTAGTAGGACTCCTCCGGAGAAATCATGTGCTCGGTCTGGAGACCGGCACAATCAAGAGCCCTACCCTTTGAGTGTGAGGCGAAGTCCAGCAAAAGGCTGATTTCAGGGACGGGGTACTTCGTAAGACCGGCACAATCGGAACTTCACGGATTACAACAATCGTCCTTCAACTGGCTCGATCAGATATTCGCCCTGGCTTTGGGGGGTGTTGACATCACGGCTGACCTGGTGGGCAGAAAGGCTGCCTGACGGGAGCGGCTTCAGCAGGCTCATCAGGAACCGTGGATCACTTTCTTGCAACCAATCCCACATTGTCTCTTTTCGCAAGATTACCGGCATACGGGGATGAACAGGTTGAACATCTTCATTCGCGTCTGTTGTGATCAGGGTGCAGGTGGTCAGCCCAGGCACTCCTGGCAGCGAGGAAACGCCTTTGTTTTCCCAATCGTCCCACAAACCAGCAAACGCAAAGGGTTCACCACCCTCCAGTTGAAAATAGTAGGGGATCGAAAGCTTGCCATCCTTGCGCCACTCATAGAAACCGTCTGCCAAAATCAGGCAGCGCTTGTTCTTGAATGAACTGCGGTAGGAGGGTTTCTCTGCCACAGTTTCTGCCCGGGCGTTGATCATCTTATAGCCAATGGATGGATCTTTTGCCCAAAACGGCACCAACCCCCACTTCATCCAGACCACATCCCGACTTTCCGGGAAGGGAACTGTAGGCACATCCTGGGAGGGGGCAATGTTGTAGCGCTTTTCCCAATCCAGCGGCATTTGCCCCAGCGCCAGCTGCGTGCGCAGGTCTTCAGAATCGATTGCCATAGTAAATCTTCCGCACATAGTTGCCTCCGTTTAGTAAATTATATTCTACTGAGGGTCACTATCGTGAAAGGGTAATAGGTTAGGAAAAATATTGACGAAATCAACTTCAACGAGTATTATTATCAGTCGCCAGATAACCATCTGGCAAATTTATGGGCGAGGGTAACCCCAAAGAGGGTGAGAGGCGCCCGGAGGAAAAAATGACTACAAAGCATGACGATATTGTTATCAAAGTTGAAAAGCGCGATGTGACCGGCAAACAGGTCAAAAAATTGCGCCGCATGGGCATCACACCCGGTGTGGTTTATGGGCACAAGGTTGATTCCTACCCGGTTCAAATGGAAACCCATGCCACCACCCTTCTGATGAAGAAAATCACCCCCTCTACCTTGGTCACGCTTGATCTCGGTGGAAAGCAGACCAAAGTGATCGTTAGAGATCGTTCCAATGACGTTGTGACAGGCGCACTTCTTCACCTGGACTTTCTGGCCGTTTCGATGACCGAAATGCTGCGCGCCAATGTTGCCATCGAACTGATCGGCGAGGCGCCTGTTTTGGATGAAGTTCCCGGTTCCCTGATTAACCAAGTTTTGAATGAGCTCGAAATCGAAGCGTTACCGAATGACATGCTTGAAAGAATCGAAGTTGATCTCAGCGGTGTCGGTACTGTAGATGACAGCATCACCGTTGCTGATCTTAACCTGGGCGACAAAATCACCGTCCTGACTCCTAAGGATGAGGTCATCGTTTCTGTTGGCTATGTTGCTGAAGAAGCAGAAGAAGAGACCAAAGTCCTGGAAGGCGAAATCACGCCCGAGGTGTTGGAAAAAGGCAAGAAGGAAGAGGAAGATTAATCTCCTTTATACGCCAGATTATGAACGAAAAGACCTGTCCATTGGATGGGTCTTTTTGTTAGTCGGGTGACAGTTACCTGGTCAGGAGACCATGAAAGAAAACAGGTTTAACAAACAAGGGTTAGGATTTTCAGAAATTCACTTGATCAATCGTAAAAAATCGAGAGTCATGCCAGCCGTGGCGCCCCACACGGTTTCTCCGTCATAAGGCTTGAAATATGGCACATCGAAGTCTATCCCACCATGGGTGTGGACGCGAAATTCCTGGTTAGTAGGGTCAGCGAGCCAATCCAGCGGTATGGAAAAAACCCGGTCAACTTCATCGGGGTTTACGGTCAGCGGTGTTGGCCAATTAACAATCCCAACCACCGGGGTGACTACAAAGCGGGTGATCATCGCCACCTGAGCCATACAACCCATTACCTGAACTGCAGCCGGATCCAGGCCAATTTCTTCCCAGGCTTCTCTCAGGGCAGTTTCGGTCAGGCTGGTATCAGTGGGATCCCATGACCCACCGGGAAAGGAAACCTGACCGCTGTGATCGTGCAAGCGCACTGATCGCAGGGTGTAAACAAGGTGCCATTGATTGTGCAATTTGATCAGGGGTATCAGTACTGCTGCAGGATTCAGCCTGCTGTCTCTTTCCTTTTGGGAGAGCCATTCCCAACGAATGCCGCTTTTTTCCTGCTCTGCAAGGCGTGCTGGCAAATCGGAAGGCAGGTCAATCATCAGTTTCCTTGTCTCCTTCGTCCTTCTCCAGACCATCCAAACTTGCCTGGATGGATCGGGCAAAGATCAGGTACCCGGTGTGTGCCACCATCCGATCCACTGGTCTGAGACGCCCCCAATCGGATTTGTAATGTCGTAAAAGGATTTCGCAGACATCAATAAAGGCAAAATTGCTATGGGCAAGTGCACGTAAGGTCAGCTCAACCTGGTTCATTGTGGGAAGGAGTGTGGCAAACTGACCGCCTCCTTTGAGGCTTGGACTAACTTGCTCGAGATAGTCATACGGATTTGGCAAATCCAGGAAGATAGCGTCAAGGTAGCGTTCCTCAAAGCCATCGCTGGCATCACCAAGTTTGAATTCCACCTGTTGGTCGAGCCCTAAAAGGCGCAGGTTCTTGCGCGCCAACTGCTGCACTTCAGGGTTGCGCTCATAAGAATAGACCCTGCCGGTATCACCGGTCAAGAAGGCAAGCACGGTGGTTAAGCCACCCGAGCCCCCGCCGCATTCCAAAACACGTTTACCTGGACCAATTCCCAGCTTTAAAACAATATAGCCGATATCTTTCGGATACATAATTTGAGTAGTGCGCTTAATGGCTTGTACAAGGTCTGTAATGCCTGGTTGCAGCACAAAAAAAGGATGACCGCTGTGCGATTCAAGGCGTACCCCCCAAGGTTGCCCGATGATATCGTCATGCTTGATCACACCGCGGTGAGTCATAAAGACTTCGCCAGCTTTCATAACCAGGATATGATTCTTATGTGTTGAGCNNTAATGCTGCCAATGATCCCACCAGCGAGGTTGACCGGACCAACACTCATAAAGGTAAAGCCCAGCGTGCCAGATGCAAGGTGACCAATGAGAAAACCGATCCAGGAAAGGGCTAAGAAAAGCAGCAGCCGGAAAATTCCACCATCTCGCCAGAGATGAAAAAGTGCCCCCAGAAGTGTTGCCAGGATAAAGCCAAACAAGTAGGAAGATATATTCATTCGCCTCGAACACCTGTCTTTACAGGAAGTTTTATTACTTAAAATCAGCCTGGACTCGTTTTAGTAATCGAGAACCAAGGCTACCCAATGATATCACAAGTTGCGTCAGCTATGGGTTGAGGGCTTTGGTAGAATTGAGTCATGCTTGAATTTTGCGATACCCATGCTCACCTTGATTTCGATACCTTTGACGAAGACCGCGGGGCAGTAATTGAACGCGCGAGGACTAATAGCCTGCAATTTATCATCAATATTGCGATCGACCTGGAAAGCAGCCACAAATCGCTGGCGCTTGCCAGGCAATACCCTGGGTTCATCTTTTCAACCATCGGTATCCACCCCAATTACACACAGGATGCAGACGAAACCACTTTTACTGAGATTGAACATTTAGCGCTTCACAAGGACGTGGTTGCTATTGGTGAAATTGGGCTTGACTATTACCGGGATTATGCAACTCCTTTGCAACAGACAAGTGCGCTTGAAGTGCAACTCGATTTGGCTCAGCGGCTTGAATTGCCCATCGTGATCCATGAACGCGATTCAGCACAGGACTTGGTTCCTATCCTTACGAACTGGCATCAAAATCTACCAGCTAATTCCCGGCTCAAACTGAACCCAGGCGTGATGCATGCCTTCAGTGCCGATCAAAAGTATGTTGAAAAGTTGCTGGATTGTGGTTTTTGTTTCGGTATCGGGGGACCGCTGACCTACAAAAATGCCTCGGACAAACGGGATTTGGTTTCATCTCTGCCTTTGGAAAGGATGTTGCTGGAGACAGATTGCCCGTTCATGCCTCCCCAAGCACATCGCGGGCAAAGGAACGAGCCATCCTTCATTCCGTTGATCGCCCAAAAAATCGCAGAAATACGTGGGTTGACGGTCGAGGAAATTGGCGCGCAATTGACCAACAACGCCCGCCGGTTGTTCCACATCAATTAATCATTGTAGGGTAACAGCCGCTGCCCATTCCTGTATAGACCAATTTTCGTCGTTGCGAGACCCGGTTACTTCGCAGGATTAGGTGAAAGCCACAGTCATTTTGTTCGCACCGGTCTCCTGACCAAGTGCGGGAAGTGACCGAAGGTCTCCAGTTGCAGTTGTTCAAGTAAAAATCGAGAA
>DOEX01000073.1 GCA_003532515.1 Anaerolineaceae bacterium
ATGATCGGTCTGCAGTCGTTCCAGTTGGGAAGAGAAGTAATAATCGAAATTTTCCTGATTTTCGATCAGCCAGGAAGGCATTTTGGTCGCCAAAGCAACTTTTTCGCGATACCCATCTTGCAGAGCTTTACCGAGAAACACCTCGCTCTGCCCACCGTGATATGACCAGGCAGTGTCAATGTAGTTTACGCCTTGGTCTATGGCATAACGGATCATTCGGGTTGCTTCAGGCTCATCAATGCCACCTTCCTCTCCTGGTAATTGCGGTAAGCGCATACATCCAAATCCGAGGGCAGAGGGTTTGAAGTTCGTTTTTCCAAAGTTTCTATATTCCACAGTCTTCCTTTAATTGTTTTTCCCTATTTTACCGCTCAAAAACGATCAGCGCTTATCTAATCACAATCGGCAGGAAAACCTGCGGAAGTTCAGCGGTCAGATCGAGACGCAGATCCAAACCATAAACTGCGCCACTTACGCCTGCTTTGGAATCGCAGATGAACACCTGCCATGCTCCTTGTGCATTGCTATAAGTGTAACTATCCAGGCTGCCGTCCGCCATTGGACCGACATTGCGTCGGTAATAGGGTGGAATGGCATCATCTCTGAGGTCGTTGTCGATCGGGTTTGTGGAAGCATCGTCTATGAGGATGTTGTAATTCAGGTTGGTGTCTGTTGATGGCGCGATCAGTGTAATCGGTGCATTGTCAAGCGGTCCTTTGAGAGTCACCATTACTTGTCCACGTTCATCGTGAGCAATTACCAGACCCATATCAATGTCTTCAACCAAGATGTCTTCATTCACTTGAGTGGTATAGGTAACGCCCTGACCCGTGGCACAGCCGTTGTCTGTCAGCGGTTGGGTGATCACCCACTTGTACATCCAGGTCGCACGGTTATAGGCATAATCCCAGACTTCGATATTGATCGAATGCAGACCTGGCTCAGTTGGAAGAGGATTCGTGCCATCTTTGGTGAAGCCCAAATCAATGTAGAAAACCCGGTTTTCGTAATCTCCCTGGGTCAAACCAGGCAGGAAATATTGATTCACATAATTTGCATCCGAAGCTCCCCCAGGCAGAGTGTGAAAATCCCAAACCGTGTTGGTCTCATCCGAACCATCCAATTTATAGGTTATGCGCTGGGGCGGCAGGTAAAAAACATTGCTCATATAAAGATCGCGGGTCTGAATGTAAAGGCTGTAATCTGTGCCGAAGGGGATGGTATTGCCGCTCAGCAAGCTGTTTGCACCGGTAAAAAGCCCCACCCTTTGGATTTGGGGAGCCTGCTCGTCCCTGTAGGTGTAATCCAGAAACTCAAGCGGGTTCAGGTAGATATCGCCAGCAGCAAGAATATTTAAGTGGATGTGATTGAAGATGTAACCGAACGATTCTACTGGCCAGGGAACAATATTCCCGATGTGCGTATTGGCGGTAATCAAGCCGCCATTCTGATGGTCAGCCTGGTAGGCAGCATATGCCTGGTAAATAGCCTGTGGAATTGAACTTTGCTCAATGTGATGATATTGCCAGACGTACCCTTGTGGGTCGAGGATGGCAACCTCCCAATAGAGTTCCGATGGATAGCTGTAGTTTTCAATATTGACCACCTGCCCTGCGCAAGGGGTGTAGACAGGGGTGCCAAACGGGGCAATCATGTCGATGCCATGGTGAAAGTAAGCATCGTTGAGATCCAAAGAGTAAAGTTGATAGGAGCTGTTCAGATGCCCCATTTGTTGAAAAGGAAAAGGCCAGCCATAGCGGGCATGGGCAGCATCCGGGTCACCTGTGGCAATACCAGCCGAACCGGTATTGAGCGAATATTCGGGGTATTCCAAATCTGGAGGAATAATTGGCGCAGCAAGCGCATTATGAGGAAAAAAAGTGCACAGGAGTAGGAAAAACAGGGCAAGGAAAGTGAATCTCTTGAGTGGGATAGCGCGTTTCACCGATTTGGCCTCTTTGTGGACTGATTGTCAGAATTGTAGTCTATAAGAGTTCCTCCGGCATATGATTTAGCAATCCTTAACCAATTATTTTGTCTCAGGGGATATCTGATGCGGTATTTGATTGGAGATAAGTAAGAAAAAAATAGGGCGGGTTTGAAATCCGCCCATGCATGATTGATTATTTTGAAAAACCTTACGGCAAATGCGTTACAACCTCTTCCAATGTAACTGAATCCTTCAACACGCTGCTGAAATCGGTTTTCGCTTCGATCGCCTTTTTCACCTTGGAATCCAAACCGGTCTCACCTAAAAGGTTAGCACCAATCAAGATGCCATTTCTGAAGAGCAAACTGATATAGGTATCATCTTGCCTGGCTGCTACCAGCTTGTCGCCCTCTTCGGTAGGGGCAAACTGACCGATGCTGAACAAGTCGATCCCCAGCACTTTCAATTTAGCTGAAGGTGGGTCTCCAGCAAAATCGGCAGGCTGACCGGCAGCATGCCTTCCGGCGACCTCACCTTGTTTTTTGGCGGGCACCCAGAGACCATAGCAAATGCCATGAAATTCACAGACATCACCGGCAGCATAAATATCCGGGTTGGAGGTCTGCATATGCTCATTCACAAGTACACCCCGGCCTACTTCAACTCCTGCCATCTTCGCCAGGTCCAGGTTTGGACGCACGCCAGCACTGATCAAAACCAATTCAGCTGGAATGCAAACTACTGGTTCTGCTTCAGAAGTATTTCCAGTAATTTCAACTCCTTCGACCTTACCCTCACCAACAAGTGCAGAAGTCTTGGCTGGTACGATGACGGAAATCCCCATCGTCTCAATTTGTCGGCGCAGCAATTCGGCAGCTTCTTGCCCCAGTTGGCGTGGCAAAAGCCAGTCCAGAGCTTCCAATACGGTCACTTTCAGACCATGCTTGGCGATAGCCCCTGCAATCTCCAACCCCAGTAACCCGCCGCCGATGCACACTACATTTGCCGGATGGTCAAAGATTTGAATGATTCGTTCAGCATCTTCCAGTGAGCGCAGGGTCATCACTCCTTCCAGGTCTTTTCCTGGAATCGGAGGAACAAAGGGGCTGGCACCGTTCGCCAGGATAAGTTTTTCGTACTGAAAAATTCGTCCATCATTGAGCGTCACCAACTTCTGATTGGAATCAATGTCTTTGACACGAGCAGAAACCGCGATGTTGACATGATTTTCAAGATACCAACCCTCTTTATGCAAATCGAGTTGATCCCGGTTTATTTCACCAGCCAGGTAACGGGTCAGGCTCATCCTGAAATATGGCAAACTGGGTTCTTCTGAAATCAGGGTGATGTCTGCAGATGGGGCAGCTTTATGGATCGCCTCCGCAGCGCTGACGCCAGCAATACCACCGCCGACGATAAGAAAGTGTGTTTTTGTTATTGAGACAGTCATGGCAATTCCTTTTACTAAACAATCAAAACGCTGGTACCATTGCGGTCAGAAGAACTCCTTCAAGATGAAGTTGATATTGAAGATCCGCAGATCCTGCGATTACCCAGGCAATCAATCCGCAAATGACCAAAAGGAGCAAAATGGTTAAAATGAATATTGTGCTTACGCACCCAAATCCACAACCGAAACAGCCTCGCTTTTCCATAGTTTCACCTCCAGCATAATGATATTTTACGTCGCTTTGTTATGTTAAAACAATAAAAGTAGAAGGATTAGCCTATGCTATAATCTTCTTTTGCGGTTTGGAACCAATATGACCGTTATTAAAGGAAGAAAAACTATGTTTAAGAAATTTACCCATCTCCTAAAAGGAGATCCGTACCGGAAAAAAATTGATGAATTCCTTGTGACGATTGACCAAATCAATGCCCTGGAAGCGCAATTTGAAAAACTAAGCGATGCGCAGCTGAAAGATAAAACTACCGAGTATCGCCAGCGCTTGAAAAAAGGCGAAACTCTGGATAAATTACTGCCTGAAACCTTTGCCACGGTTCGCGAAGCAAGCAAACGAGTGCTCGGTCAGCGACATTATGATGTCCAGTTGATTTGCGGTATCAATCTGCACCATGGCGCCATCTCGGAGCTTCGTACGGGTGAGGGCAAAACGCTCTCAGCTACATTACCGCTCTATTTGAACGCCCTCGAAGGCAAGGGCGCGCACCTGATCACAGTCAACGATTACCTGGCTCGGCGTGACGGACGCTGGATGGGCGCAATTTACCACTTTCTGGGGTTGAGTGTCGGCGTTTTACAGTCAATCACTGCTGTGGAAGGCAGCCCCCGCGCTTATATCTATGATCCTAATGAGCGTTCGCTCAACGAAGATCAAAACTTCTTGCGCCAAACCTCCAGGCAGCAAGCCTACCTGGCAGATATCACTTACGGTACCAACAGCGAATTTGGTTTCGACTACCTGCGTGACAACATCGCCATGCAGTGGACCCATCGCGTGCAGCGCGGTCACAATTACGCCATCATCGATGAGGTTGACAACATCCTGATCGACGAAGCCCGTACACCTCTGATTATTTCTGGTCCGGCTAGCGAAGATTCAGAAAATTACATACGCATGGCTCAAATCGTCAAAGCCCTCAACCCCGAAGATTATGAAGTCGGTGAGAAAGAGAATATGATTTCTCTGACCGAAGTTGGCTTGGCTCA
>DOEX01000087.1 GCA_003532515.1 Anaerolineaceae bacterium
ACCAGCATACTCTCATACTTTTCAAAATCACTCACTGCAGTAACTGGTAAAGTAACTGCTGTCGGAACCACAGTGTTGCCGGTGGAGCAGATCCAAACCTGGGTTACCGGGGAAATCTCGGTAATGCCATAGTACTCTACTGCCGTACCTCGAACACGGACATGGTCGCCAACGTTGACCGCAGTGGCGGTGTTGTAGACAAAAATACCATCCGATGTAGCCGTATCGCCATCACCAGTAGGATCCTGGATGTAATAACCATTCTTACCGCCCACCTGGAAGTCACCAACCACCACGCCTTCGGTGGCAAGAACTGTTCCGGCTAAGGGAGAAGTTTCGCCATTACCCTGGATTTGATAGGTAGGCGTAAAGGGATCACCACAGCGTTCTGGTGGTGTAATAGCAGTGAAGGTGAACGTGTAATCTGCGAGCATAGCGTCAAATGTCGCATCGTCTGTGTCATCGTCTACAACGTTCGCAGCAGTGATTGTGACTGTGCAGCTTTCTCCAACGGTGAAATTGACATCGGGATTCAGCGTATACACTGGGTCCGCATCCGTTACCACCGCAGTATGGGTACCAGAAGTGGCACATACAATGCTGTACCAAGGATCAGTTACGGTGACTGCCTCGCTGAATGTGACAGTAATGTTTTCATCCATCGGGTGATTGCCGCCATTGGCAGGAATGGTGCTAACCACACTGGGTGCCGTTTCAACATAAACCTGGTTTGATGTACCAGGTGTGTTGTAGGCTTCGCCAGTGGCGATTGTTCCCAGAAAACCTGGAATGCCAGCCAGGTCAAAATCGTTGCGCACCCAATCTGCGCTGGTATCAGTGTCCGTTCCGTCTGGGATCCGCGAAGCTCCACCAGGGGTAAAAGCTATACCATCATAGCCACTCACTAAAACTGGAATTGCATAAGTGAGGTCTCCGGCCCCACCGTCATTGATAGCCACGCCGTCTGTAATTTCCGACCAATAAGTAAGGTCAATTACGCCATCGTCATCGGTATCGATGTCAACGCCCAGAGTCGCAGTGTTGTCCTTGACCAGCAGTAAGCTGATTGTGCCGTTTTCTAAGGCGTTTGCCGCTAGATTAACCAGTAAAAGGCCGTTAGCATCCGTTGTGCCAAGGGGAACAACCTCATCTACGAAACCCTCTGAGCTGTTAGTGGTATTCGCGTCGCCTTCAATCTCCAGCAATGTATAGGCGCTGTAATCTGTGTTGGGGGTGCCGAAGAATTCGACGAACTCGACATCAGTACCAGTTGTATTGGCTGAAAATTCGTTGATCACTGGCGGAATTGGTCCCACAGGTGTGCAAGAATTGGTAGGTGAGGCTGTGTTGCGGGGAGTTGGAGTCAAAGCCTGAAAATCGGCAGCGTTATCATCTGTGTCCTGACAGCCGCCTTCATTGCGTAATGCCGCTGTAGTGTTTGAGAGAACCGGGGCTGCAGCTGCACCTTCGTAGAAGTTGGCTTCACCGTACCCAACCAAGTCCACAATCAACGCTAACTGCTCAGGAGTACAGATAGTTGAACTACCATTACAACCAAGGGAAACCTGACTATTAACCAGGGCAATTTTGCCAGAAGCGGTGCCCATTGCAATTGGTGTATCGTCAATTAAGTCAGGTATAGGTAATGGAACTCCATTTGCTCCACTTCCTTCCTGGATAAGGTAGTACTGGCCTGCAGCAAGCATTACATCAGGCAATACAGTGATTTGACCTGCGGAACTACCAAAGTTACCAGTACCGGCTGCACTGGCATATTGGACAGAGAGACCATTCAGAGAGACTGCAGCACTGCCTGAATTAAATATCTCTACAAAGTCATGCGTGAAAGGAGCTCCAGTGTTTCCACCGCCGCCATAAACCTGGCTAACGCGTAGGGTGGTTGCAGCCAGAACAGGCTTCGCAGGCTGTATGCCAAGCATGCCAAACAGCATGGCAAGTACCATTATTATGTACAATGGTTTCGGAATGGATTTCATTTTGTTTCCTCCAGAGAATGTTGGGATCGAGTTGTTAAGACATATCAATAGTAACATAAATTCCCCATTTTCCGACCCGTAATTCGCAAAATTATGATGGCATGCGATTATTTGTAGTGGGAACAGGCCAGCTTAGCCTGCCCTGTGTAAGGGTTCCAAACGGAGATGGTCGAGGCAGGCCATCGACCCTACAACAAAACTCAGGAGACCATCGCAGGTCTGCCCTGCTTCAACCAAAAGTTGACGTTTGTCACTATTTTTCGACACCGATCAAAAATTGCCACTGTATAGGGTAAAATTTGAAAGATATTCCATTTGGTTATAGAATCACAAGTGACTTTATGACCTTATTCAATCATAACGAGGTAAAAATGAAAATCGTAACAGACAGCGGAGCTGACCTCTCCTTCGAAGATTGCCAGAAAATTGGCGTGACCATGGTCCCCCTTAAAGTAGAGATTGATGGCGTCTCCTACCAAGCCGGCGTTGATATTGACCCGGTAAAGTTTTATGACATGATGGATGCCAGCCCGGTCATGCCCATCACATCCACCCCATCTATCGGTGACTTTACCAGCGTTTACGAGAAATTGGCAGAAGAAGGTGAAGACATTCTTTCGATTCACATCTCTTCTGGCTTAAGCGCCACCTTCAATGTTGCCAAACAAGCCGTTGATGCTATTGGGAATTCCAGCATTCACCTGATTGACACGCTCATGTTATCTGCTGGTCAAGCGTGGATGGTTTTAGCAGCCGCTAAATTGCGTGATGCGGGAAAATCACTGGATGAAGTTCTTGAAAAATTGAACCAACTTCAGAAGGCAACCTACACACATTTCACTTTGCCTGATCTAAAATACCTCATCGCAGGTGGTCGCATCAGTCACCTCAGAGGCTTGCTTGCCTCCTTGCTGGGCATTAAACCAGTGATCGATGTGAGTAAAGAGGATGGGAAGTATTACGATAAAATCAAAAAGCGTTCATTCCAAAAAGCGATCACTGGGATCACAGAATTGGTGTTACAGAATTTCCCCGAAGGGACCAGGTTGCAGGCCCAAGTCTGCACTGCAGCCAATCCTGATGGAGCGGTGATGCTTAAAGAAGCGATGAACCGCTTCTTCCAGGTCAATTGGTTGCCTGATGTTAAGCTTGGTACCGCCTTGGGTGCGCACACGGGACGCGGTTTGGTTGGGATCATTTACGCCCGGGAAAATGACCTGCCCGAACTTCCCTAACCAGGAAAAACCACCCAACCAACACAAGACCCACCCCCTCACCCTCTCCAACGAAGCAATGCGAGGGGGTGAGGTTTTTCAACGTAGTCACATTGACGGGCACAGAGGGACAGAGTTGAGTTCCCAACGAAAAACCAAAACACAGAGATCAGGAATTGATCCATTCAATTTTTTGACCTTCTACACCCGGAAAACAGATTAACAATCCATTAACATCCGTGATACAATTTTCCCTCTGCAGTCTGTCCACTGCAAGTAATGGAAGGGTAATCAGATGGAATCCATTTCAATGACCGATATGCTTATCCGCATTGGGATATCCCTGGTGTTGGGAGGGATTATCGGTTTCGAAAGAGAACGAGATAGTCAGCCTGCCGGTCTGCGCACCCACATGATCCTTGTGGTCGGCGCTTGTTTGGCAATGATGCTCTCAGTCAATATCGCCACCGCTGCCGGTACGGACCCTGCCCGCCTGGCGGCACAGGTTATTCCAGGTATTGGTTTCCTGGGCGCTGGAGCGATCATGCGCTCTGGTTTTAACGTCAAAGGTCTTACCACTGCCACCACGCTCTGGACCATGGCTATCATCGGTCTGGCGGTTGGAAGCGGCTATTTTGAAGTCGCAGTGATAACCACCCTGGTGCTCATGCTTGTTCTCTCCGTCCTGGATGTTGTTGAAAAGCGTTTTGTCCGAATCAACGTGATTCGCAGCGTTACCGTTGAAGTCCATGACCATAAAGGTATCATCCGGGATGTGCGCAAAACAATGGCACGCATCGCTGACCAGGTGATCAGCTTTTCTGTGCAAAAGAGCATTAAAAGTAAGACCCTTCGCCTTGTAATTGTGGCGCGCTTCAACCGCAGCGAAAAATTGGAAAATATGGTTGAACAGATTTCGGAGATCGAAGGAGTAAAAGGCTTCAAAATCGAATAAGATCCCTGTCCTGCTATCAGCCGTCTCCAGTCCATTGTCAATTACTTGTCTCGTCTCCTATTGAAGTCAAGTCCTTTTTTGATGTATACTCCGAAACAGTATGCCTAATCTTGCTACCAGTCTACATGCCTTAGAGAACGATCAGTTGCAACAGATCGCCTTGCTTTGGGGTTTGGAGCAGGCAGAAGCGGATAAGCCCAGTCTTTTGTTGTCCCTCGAACTTCATATTCCACAACCCGAAAATTTTTCTTCGACTTTTGCCCAGTTGCCAGAGTCCGCCCAGCAAGCTTTGTTCGCACTAAAAAGCAATAGTGGCAAGCTACCCTGGTCCACTTTTGCCCAGCGCTTCGGCGAAATTCGAGCGCTTGGTAAGACCCTACGCAAAAAAGAACAACCCTGGGCATTCCCGGCTTCCACCAGTGAAGCGCTCTGGTACCATGGCTTGCTGGGACGTGATTTTTTACGCATAGAGGGTGATTTGCAGGAGATGGCTTACTTACCAGACGAACTGCTCCCGCTCCTGCCTGTTGTGCCAGACCAACCAAAGGAACTGACGCTTACGCCCCTTCCTTCTGATGTCAAAGTTGAGGTAAATTTCAGCGATACTGAAATTCTGGACGAAGCCTGTGTGCTTTTAGCGGCCTTGCGCTTTGAAAATCCCCAGGAATACCTGTCAAAAACTACGCTCCCTATTGAAAAATGGGCCTTCCTGGGCGGTTTTTTGCAGGGTGCCGGGGTTCTGGACCTGGAAAATCAACCCACCGACCTGGCACGCAAATTTCTGGAGCTTCCCAGGTCTCAGGCTTTAAATTGGCTGGGCAACCAGTGGTTGAGATCATCCACGTTTCATGAAATTAATCATCTTCATGGTCTGCAAATTGAAACCGCTACTCCCATACGTTCCCAGGCGGCTCGCCAGGTGATCATCGATTCACTAAGCCAGCTTCAAAGTGGACGCTGGTATAGCCTGGATGATTTGACTGATCTCATTAAGAAGACCAACCCGGATTTTTTGCGTGAGCAAGAAGAATACTTCAGTTGGACCGTTCAGACGGAAGGCAAAATTCAGGAAGCATTAAGCGGTTACGAAAGCTGGCTCCAGGTGGAAGGTTCGCTGATCGCGTTCATCATACAAAAAATGTTACCAATGCTTGATTTAGGCGATACAGGCACCTTGACAGAAGATCGATCAAAAGGTCTTTTTCGTCTGAAACCTGGTTTCTTCAACCTGGAAAATGTAAACGCTACTTTCGAAGAAACACGTGAGGACGCGCCTGTCAACCTGGTTTCAACGGGGAAAATAGTTATGACCGATCGGTCACCAAGGCTGGCTCGCTATCAAATTTCCCGGTTCGTAGAGTGGCTGGAGGTTTCACCTTCCAGTGGTAGCTACCAAATCACCCCCAGGTCCCTGTCAAAGGCCAAAGACCAGGGATTGCTGCCCAAACACCTTATTCAGCTATTGCGAAAATACGCTGAAAGCGGTCTGCCGCCTACGCTCTATGAAGCCATTAAACGCTGGGAAACCGAAGGCACCCAGGCCAGCATCCAGACTCAAACCGTTTTACGATTGAGCTCTCCTGAGATTCTGCAAGCCTTGCGGGAAAGCCCGGAAGCTTATTGGTTGGGCGAGAGCCTTGGTCCCACCACGGTTATTATTAAACCAACCGGAGAGAAAGCTGTTTTGCAGGCGCTCTCAGGCTTGGGCTATCTAAGTGACTATTCTGAAAGCGAGAGCAATCATGCTTGAACAACCACCTAAAATCAAAGATCCAGGTTTTTGGATCTATGCCCTGCGTTATGTTATTATGTGGACGCTGGCTGTCGTCGCGGTAATTGGTTTCAGCCGCTTCCTCAACACCCTGCTAAGGCGGGGAATCCTTTTTGAGCTCGATTTTCCTTCCTGGTTGCCAGTTTACCTGATGATCACTGGTTTTTTTCAGCTTACCCTGGGTATGATTGCCTATATCGCTCTGAAAGAAAAAAGAACCTGGCATGTGCCGTTTCTTTGGGTCACAGCGCTGCTCATGATTGCTTCTACCTGGGGTGAGCGGCTTTTCCTCTGGGTGCCAGATCAGCGCCCCACCAACCACACATTTACCATTTTTCTTCACCTGGTTTGGCTGCTGATGATCGTTTTCTACACAGTCAAACACAGTAAAAAGGAGTTAGTTGATGGACCAGGAGATTGAAGTCAAATTTTTACTTAAAGACTATGCCGCTTTGATGCAAAAAATTTCTGATCTGCACCTGCCCTGCAGCCAGGCGCGCATTCACGAATTTAACTTGCGTTACGACCTGGCAGATGGCAGCTTGGTTGCCCAAAAGCAGGTTTTGCGCTTGCGTAAAGACACCCAGGCTCGCCTCACCTTCAAGGGTCCCGGCGTGATGGAAGAGGATGTCCTTCTGCGTAAAGAAATTGAGGTGGAAGTTTCTGATTTTGAAACTACCCATCGCCTTTTGACAGCGTTGGGTTACCAGGTGGTCATGATGTACGAGAAATTCCGCGCCAATTACCTGTTGGACAGCCTGGTGATCTCGGTGGATGAGACTCCCTTTGGTTTGTTTGTTGAATTGGAAGGCGAAAGTCCTGCCCAGGTACGCCAGGCAGCCGAGACCCTGGGTTTCGATTGGGAAGCACGTATCAATTTCAGCTATAGCGCTCTGTTGACTATCTTCAACCGGAACACCGGTCACACCTTCCGCGATCTGAACTTTGAAAACTTTGCTGACCTCATGGTAATTCCCAGCGACCTAGGTTTGAAATTTGCTGATTAATCACTCATCCCCTCAGCGAAGCCTGTCATCCTGAGCTTATTTTGCGAAGGATCTTTACCTTGGCAACCTCAAACGGGAGACCGTGGCAGGTCTCCGCTACAGATTTTAGCAAATACAGACGTAGGGGATGGTTGCCATGCCGTCCCGGTGTGTTTACTGATTGCACGGGCGTTTTAAAGCAGCCGGATGCCGATGGTACTACTCAAGCAAACCAGTACGATCAATAGATGGGACTGATCAAGATTATTAAAACTAGCCCCCTCCAGTTCCTGCTTTTGGGACGGAAGAACTGCTTGCGCTCCGGAGGCGTGGGGATTGAGGGGGTGGGTCTTTCAGGCTTTCAATTGTGTCGGATTTGCAATGGCAAGGTTACGATTTCGCCAAAACCGTCCATTGACTGGAGCCTGTCGGTCAGTTCCCGTACTCGGCATGCCCACACTACCTTCGGCGGTGGGGTACTTCGTAACTCCGGCACGATCAAGGTTTTATCTGTCATCCTGAGAAGAGCGAAGGATCTTAACGTTGGCAGTCTCAAAAGGGAGACCATGGCAGGTCTCCCTTACAAATCAATATCTCACCACCGATCGTACTTAACAATCTCTTCCAATGTCTTGCGAGGTTTAGCTTTCGGCTCTTCGGCAGGATAACCCACCGGGATCACTGCTAAAACAAACTTATCTTCGGGAATCCCCAAAACCGGGCGAATACCTTCCTGTGTGAACGTCCCACACCAGCAAGCTCCCAAGCCCTGGTTGTCGACCTCCAGCAAAATATAGCTTATGGCAATAGTCGTATCCCTGATCACACGTTTTAGGTCAAATCCGCATGTTTCTTCATCCACAAACATACCGGCATAATTTTCGCTCCGGGCACAAATGTCAGCGACCGCCACAATCACAACCGGTGCGGTGGCAATCCAAGCCTGATTATTAGTTGCTGCTGCAACCTCCTGTCGCAGACGCTCATCTTTAATCACAATGAAATGCCAGGGCTGCCTGTTGTTGCCCGAAGGCGCCAGCCGGGCAGCTTCCAAAATCTCAGTCAACTTTTCGTCTTCAACCGGTTTTTTGAGAAATTTGCGAACACTTCTACGGCGTTGAATAGGCTCAATCATCATTCACCATCCTTTCACGAATAAGTTTAGCCTCAAAATCAACCGCCGAACCAATCCGTAAAGGCAAATGGAAACCTCGTCTTTTGTGGATGAGGCGGGCTTCATCCCTACAAGATTTTATTCGCGTTATTTGATATTAGGGCTACCAACCGCCGTGCAAATTTGTAGGGGCGTGAGCCTACCACGAACCTTTTTACAGTATGATGAATCACCTCGATCAACTAAATATTTAACTGAAAAAAAATTCGTGTATCGTAAGGATCCTTCTTTTCGTAGGGCGAGATTGAAAGCACTATGGACTTCGTCATACGGAATCGTATAGTGCTTTCAATCCGCCTGGCGTAGCGATCTTTTAGCAGTTCAGATTGCAAAACTCTTCTGGTGTTGTGTCAAAAAGGATCAATTATGAAGTCCAAAACGAGGCCTCCCTCGAAGGTGTAGTTTGGCGGATTGAGAGCACATAGTATTCACACCATTCAAGAGAATTTAGTGCTCTTAATCTCGCCCTACGGAATTTGTTTCTGACAAGAAAAGATGTTCAAAACGTCAATTGAACAGAACCAGAATCCCAACGCAACTGTCTCACCTCTGCCTGCACACCAATCAATTTCGGCAGCAAAGCTTCCAGTTTACCCTTATCCCCACTAGTCAGGAAGGTTGATTTTCCAACTTTTTTCCGCTCCGACAACAAACCCTGCCCCTCCAGTACTCTTCTCACTTGCCTGGCAACCGCTGGCGCAGGGTCAATCACCCGCACTTCCTCCCCAGCAATCTTTTTGATCAATGGGATCACGAAAGGGAAATGCGTACAGCCCATCACCAACGTATCCACCCCCTCTTTTAGCATGGGTTCCAACGCCTCTTCCAAAATTCGGCGGGTTTTGGGGGTATCCAGGTATCCTTTTTCGATTTGCTGCACCAAGCCCGGGCAGGTATTTTGATAAAGCTGCACATCATGAGCAAAGCGTTCCACCACCGAGGCATACAACTCCCCTTGAAACGTGGAAGGGGTCGCCAAAACGCCCACTTTACCACTCAAGGTTTGTTCAGCTGCTGGTTTGACGGCTGGTTCCATACCTACAAAAGGGAAATCAGGGTACAGCGCGCGCAAATGTTTCAAGGCGGCTGCTGAGGCTGTGTTGCAGGCGATCACGATCAGCTTCGCCCCCTCGTTCATCAAGTAACGAGTCACTCCTTCTGCCAGAGATTGCACTTCTTCCAATGGGCGGAGTCCGTAGGGCACCTTGGCTTGATCGGCAAAATACAGCAGATCTTCCTGGGGTAGCAATTCCCTAATGGCGCTCCAGACAGTCAAGCCGCCAACACCGGAATCGTAGATGCCAATCGGGGAAGCTGAATTGATCATGGGTTAATTATAGTCTTGCTTGGAGTGAGATGGTTTATATATTCCAAGCCCACCCCCAAACCCCCTTCCCAAAATGGGGTCGCAAGATGTAACCCTTTATTTATTTTTACACTCATTAATGAATGCTTGATATAAATTTCTCATCGGCTGCTGGTCTTGGAGCCATTCCGGATGCCACTGTACGCCGATCACAAAATGTTTGTTTGAGTGTTCTATTGCCTCAATAACGCCATCTGTGGCGTATGCAACAATCCTCAATTGATCTGCAACCTGGTTAACGGACTGGTGATGCAGGCTGTTTGTGCGCAGTTCGGGCGTTCCCAAAATTTCTGCCAAATGAGAATCTTTTGATACGGAAACATCGTGTACCAATTTATTCCGTTTGTGGGTTGGCCACCAATCGTGTTTTTCTGCCTTGGGCAACTGGGTGGCGATGTCAACATAAAGCGTGCCTCCGTAAGCCACATTCAAAACCTGGGTCCCCCGACAAACGGTTAACAATGGCTTATCTTGCTCAACAACCTGCCTGACCAAAGCCAGCTCGAAGGCATCCCGCTCAGGGTTGACCCCATAGACGCGGTCGTGGCTTTGCTCCCCATACAAAAGTGGGTCAAGGTCGCCCCCACCGGTAAGGTAAAAGCCGTCAAACTGTGCCACCAGCGCAGGCACTTCTTCCAAAGGGATGGCAGATGGCAACAAAACAGGCAGTCCACCCGCCGCTAAAACCGCGTCGATGTCCACCTTTCGGCTCTGGTAGGTTGGTGAACCAGTCTTACTTTCAAATCGTGCTGCCACTAAGGCTATGCTGGGTCGGATCATCCATTTACCTCTTGGTTAAAATAAAAAGCCTTCAACGTAGAAACGAGAAGGCTTTTAAGCTCAGAGAACAAAATGTTCCCTCGGCACAGACTAAAAACGCTGCTTCAAGCGTGCGCTCTTACCAGTGCGTTCGCGCAGGAAGTAAAGCCGGGCCCGGCGAACTTTGTTATGGCGTTCCACCACGACCTTGGCAATGCGAGGGGAATTGAACAGGAAGGTGCGCTCCACGCCAATACCATTGCTGGCAACACGGCGGACGGTGAAACTGGCATCGTTGCCATTTCCACGTACATACAAAACCACACCCTTAAATTCCTGGATGCGTTCGCGATCGCCTTCCTTGATTTTCATGTGGACACTGACGTTATCGCCAGGGAACAGATCAGGAATGTTTACATTCTTTTCAGCTTGCACAGACTTCAATAATTCTGCATGATTCATGGCACTACCCTTCCAACTCACGTAATTATGCGCCTCCAGGTTCTTTGGACGCGGAGAGTGAGTATATCAATAATCTGGCGATCTTGTCAAGCAATTTTCCTATTTGTAAGAGTAACTAAAGAACCCAGTAATATTATCAAAGTGATTTCTCATCAACTTCACCTAAATTCGCTTCGGGATAATATATTTTTACTGTCATGGGAGAAGTAAACACAGTGAAAGTTTCGCCCAAGGAGTTTTCGAAAGTTGAAAAAAAAGCTGATACCAGCAAAGTTTAGGATATCATCAACTTCTTGCAATTGAACCTGATGACTAACGATAGGTTTGATACAATTCATCCACAATACTGGCACGAAAGGGGTTGATATGGAAGAAAAGATCACACTGAAAGATAAACTTCAATACAGAATCGACAACATGTTTTCACGAGGTTCTGGTGTCCTGATCTTCTGGTTGGCAATTCTATCATTTCTTATTGTGTTTATTGCAGCGGTCATATTGGTTCTGTTAAAAATCTCACCGGCTGGTGAGGACGTGCCGAAGATGAGTGAAGCTCTTTGGATGAGCCTTATGCGTACACTTGATCCTGGCACCATGGGTGGTGATCAAGGCTGGGGTTTTCGCTTGATGATGCTTTTGGTAACTTTGGGTGGCATTTTTATCTTCAGTGCATTGATCGGCATTATCAGCAACGGTCTTCAAGGTCGCCTTGAAGCACTCGGTCAGGGTCGCTCCCGGGTGATTGAGAATGGTCATACGGTTATCCTGGGCTGGAATGACCAGGTGTTCACCATGGTGGAGGAACTATGTTGGGCGAATGCCAACCAAGCCAATAGGTGCATTGTCATCATGGGAGATGAGAATAAAAGTTTGATGGAACAGCAAGTTCGTGAAAGGGTGCCCAATATCAATCACACACGTATAGTTTGCCGAACCGGATCACCTATGGATGCCTCTTCGCTGGCAATATTAAGTCTGGCAAATGCCAGATCTATTATTATCCTCTCACCTGGCGATGAAGATCCGGACGCTGATGTATTGAAAATAGTCCTGGCGATCAAGCGGGCTCCTGTTCCTCCGGGCACTAAATACCATATAGTGGCTCAACTCCGTAATAATAAGAATTCCACCATTGCCCAAGTCGTAGGGGGCGATGAAGTGGAATGGATGTTGACTGAGGATATTGTTGCCAAGGTGGTAGCCCAGACCTGTCACAAATCCGGTCTTTCTTTGATCTACACCGATCTAACGGACTTCTCAGGTGACGAGATATATTTTTTTACACACCCAGATTTGGAAGGAAAAACCTTTGGGGAGATTCTGACCCTTTTTGAGAAAAATGCTGTTATGGGAATCCAAAAAACTGGGCTGGCACCTCAATTAAATCCACCGATGGAGACGTTGATTGAAACTGGTGATCAGATATTCTTGCTTGCTCCAGATGACGACAGGATCTACCTGTCCAGAGAGCAAGTCGATCTAATTGATCCTACCGAGATACAAAATAAAAAAGAGGTTTCTAAAAAAGCTGCAACAGTGCTGATATTGGGTTGGAATCGCCATGCCGCCAAGATCCTGAGAGAATTAGATAACTACCTGGGCAGCAGGTCAAGTATCCTGGTAATCGCCAATATTGAACTGGTCAAACAGGATGCTTCATGGGGGGACCTCAAATTAAAAAATTCAAAGGTTATCTTTCGAAATGGCGTTACCACTGAACGGCAGATGTTGGATGCCTTGGGTCTCTCCAAATTTAACCACGTCATAATTCTCAGTTACAACGATTGCTTGACAAGACAGGTTGCCGATTCCAAAACATTGATCACATTACTTCACCTTCGCGACATCTCGGCACATTGTCCACAATGCAATTATTCAATCGTCAGTGAGATCCTTGATATCCGCAACCGTAACCTGGCTGAAGGCTCAAGAGCTGATGATTTCATTGTCAGCGATAAACTAATAAGCTTGCTGATTAGTCAGGTATCAGAGACCAAAGCCCTAAATGCGGTATTTGCGGATATTTTCAATGTTGATGGATCGGAGATCTGTTTAAAGCCAGCTTCGGTCTATATCCGTCTTAATCATCCTGTTAACTTCTATACTATTGTTGAATCCGCACGCCAAAAAGGACAGGTGGCGCTTGGTTACCGGCTGGCAGCAAACGTAACCGATTCTGAAAAATCATATGGTATCGTGTTAAATCCAATGAAATCTTCAATGGTCCAATTTACTGAGGCTGATAAAATCATTGTTTTGGCAGAAGACTAAAAAAAGCAGAATCTTTTTTCTTCTGACTGATCTGTAAGGCGCATGAAGATCATTTTGTTGGTGTCTTGTTAGCTGGCATTTACGCCACCCGCCTTACTAATTCTTAGTAGGAAAACCCGGCGTTTAGCCGGGTTTTCCTTGGTAGAGCAATAGTATTGATGAATTCCTAGGCTACATTTTTACCTTCGGCAGGCGGGTAGAAAGCCCTTCAAGTTGGGCGTCCTCAACTTTACCGTTTGTCATTCCGTTGTGCAGGTATTGATCATAGGCAGATAGATCCAAAAAGCCGTGCCCGGAGAGGTTGAAGAGGATTACGCGTTTTTCACCTTTTTCTTTTGCGTCAAGAGCTTCATCGATAGCAGTTCGGATGGCGTGTGCTGATTCAGGCGCTGGCAAAATACTTCAGCGCGCATAAACTGGATCGCGGCGTCAAAAACGGGGCGCTGTTCCACCGCCACAGCTTCAATCAGCCCGGCGTTATACAACCCGCTCAAGATTGGTGCCATACCATGATACCGAAGACCACCAGCGTGGATCGGGTCAGGAATAAAATCGCTTCCCAGGGTATACATTTTGAGAATTGGCACAATCCCAGCGGTATCGCCATAATCAAATCCGTAAGTGCCCCTGGTAAGGCTGGGTGTTGCAGTGGGTTCAACCGCTAAAAACCGTGTTTGCCGCTCTCCTTTCAGCTTTTCCCTCAGGAAAGGAAACGCCAACCCAGAGAAGTTAGACCCACCGCCCACACATCCGATGACCACATCCGGGTATTCCCCTGCTAAATCCATCTGCTTTAAGGCTTCTTCGCCAATGACGGTTTGGTGCAGCATAACGTGGTTTAGCACCGATCCAAGCCCATACTTTTTCTTCCCACCAGACTCTGCAGCCACCTCTACAGCTTCAGAAATGGCGATTACTAATGATCCGGGATGGTCGGAGCGCTGTTCCAGGTAGCTCCTGCCAATTTTCGTGGAAGGGGATGGACTGGGATAAATTTGGGCACCATAAGATTCCATGATGATCCGACGATATGGTTTAGCCAGATAAGAGGCATTGACCATATACACTTCCACGTCGATATCAAACATCTTGCAAGCCATCGCCAGGGCAGTTCCCCACTGACCGGCCCCGGTCTCGGTTGTCATGGCGTGGGTTCCGCTGATTTTGTTAAAAAACGCTTGCGGAATGGCAGAATTGAGTTTGTGGGAGCCAGCCGGAGATTCGCCTTCAAATTTGAAATAGATATGGGCAGGAGTATCCAGTTCTTTTTCAAGACGGCGTGCCCGGATCAAGGAAGTTGGTCGGTAGAGTTTATAGATTTCGCGTACTTCCTCAGGGATGGGCACGTAACGTTCCATGGTTGTCTCCTGCTCGATCAAAGCAAGCGGAAAGAGGGTTGCAAGGGCGTCCTTTGTGATCAGTTCTTTGGTGACAGGGTTAAATACAGGAGTTGGTGCAACGGGGCTATCAGCGTTCATGTTGTACCAGAAACGCGGAATATCACTTTCATGTAATTGGAATCGGGTTTGTTCTTGGTCTTTCATGGCATTTCTCCTCGGTTTTTATAGTTAAATCAAACACATCCGTCTATTGGGGACGAATGTGTCAGCAATCCGCGGTGCCACCCCGGTTAAACCAGCCTCTTAATCAAAAAATCCCTGGTGATGCACACAGGGAATAAGCCAGCTTCACTCTTTTTGAGTACGGCGATAANNCTCCCTGCAACTCAGAGGTCCATTCACCACACTCGTATGGGCAGGTTCTCAGCAACTCCTGCTCTCTGTACCACCGGCTTTGTGCCTACTAGTCCTCGTCGACGTCTTTCAAATATCGATTGCTGCAATTATGGGCGAAAAACTGAGGTGGTCAAGGTCTTTTTTTTGAAATTACTGAATCGGAATTGTTTAATTTGCGGGTTCCAGCGCAATCACGTAGCGAGTTTGTGTCCAATAGCCAGCATCGGGATCAGTGCGTTCATCCAACGCCGCCCTGCCGCAAAAATAGATCAATAGAGCGTCCTCATCCAGGTCTGCAAAGCCGCTCTCCGGGTAAGCTTGCGCCAGGTATGGCACCAGATCCATCGTGTGCTTTGATAGCTCCTCAACGCCAACTGCCGGCACTCGCACTGCCGCCACCACTTCCCCGTCGTAGGTCTGACCTTGCTGCTCCAGGCTCACCTGGTTACCGCGCAGACATTCGTTCAGACGACTTTCAATGATCTCCAGTGGCTGCACCTCGTTAACCGCATCTGTTTCTATAAAATATTGCAGATCGGTGGCTGGTGATCGCTCTGACCAAAAATCCCATCCGGAATGGATCCACAAGCCTTCATAATCCAGGTGTTCCCAGGCTACTGCGACATTTTTACCAATCCCAAATTCTCCATTTTCAAAGATAGCTGGATGCCAGGGAATTATTTCTACAGGCAAGATCGTAACATTCACTCCGCCATCGCAACCGGAAATAAAAGTAAAACCGAGTTCACCTTCAAGCATGTCCAACTCACCAAATTTCATCCAGTCCTGTTCCTTCTCTGCAATTTGCGTTAATGGTAATAACTCAGCGGTGGGCTCATTCCAGAATTGTTTGGGTTCTGCTGTTGCGATGTTGGATTGAAATTGAGTTGGAGTCGTTCGTATAGATAGACCTGGGATCAATGCCAGTACTGGTGAATTTTTGTATCTCAAAGCTCTTCCAATGACAATACCTGCCAATAGGCTAAATACTATGCCAAGATAGAGAAAAACCCGGTTCGCTTTTTTATTCATTTTTGAGCCATGCAAAAACTATTTTCACTACCGCTTTATTTGATGTGAATTCCGGAAATACAAGCCAAAACAAAGAAGTCCGATCAGTCCAAAAAATATCCCGGCACTGATGAAACTTCCCGGGTTTCCATCAGGACCAACAGTTGGCGGCTTAGAAGGGGCTGGCGTTAGCGTGAACGAAGGCTGTGTTGGTGGAATTTCAGTACGGACGATCTCGGGAGGTGTGGTACCGGTAACGATTGGTAATGTAATCGAAGGTGTCTCAGAACCTTCACCGAATAGTAGCGGGGGAGTCGATGACGGTGTCGCGCTGGCGACGATCGTTGGTGAAGCTGTTGCTGTACTTGCCGGGTTTTTCGTGGAGGTGCTGGTAGGGAGTGCTGTGAGTGTATTCGTGGGACTTTCAGTTGGCTGTACTGTTGCAGTCGGTATGGGAGGCTGGTAGGAAGTGGGAGTCGAAAAAGAATATCCACCGGCTGACTCCAGCGGAGCAACCTGCCCAGAATTATCAGCTGATTCCGGAACTTTCGCATCATCATCTTTATCATCAATGCTTTGGGTTACTTCAATTGTATCCTGGTCCATCGAGGCTCTAACGATCTGGACAAGTCGTTTGCCGACAAACCCGCCCAATAAAATGACAATCAAAAAGAACAAAACCAGCCAGAAAGCCAGCTTTTTTCCATCTTTTTCTTCGTCCATAAGTGCCACATCCTTCCAGTTAAGTGATTCAAAAGTGATCACACGCGAATCACATGCTGATTGGTGCAAGATGTGTACCTATACCGACCTTTCAAGCAAGTGGTTTTTCCACTATAATCGGATCATGTCAAAAGCACTTACACCCGAACAACGCATCCGCAATGCACGAAAACTGATCGAAGAAGCTCGCAAAATACCGCGTCCGTCTTCAGTCGGTTGGGATTTTTTCAGTTATACTGCCCAGGTGAAAGATAATCTTAAAAAAGCCTTTGAATTGGTCAAGCTGATCCAGCACTCTCCCAGTACTGACCCAGAGATCAAGCGGGAAGCCAAAGAGTTAATTGATTCTCTCCCTGAAATTGAAAAGGGGATCTTAAAACCTTCCTGATCTTTCATCACCC
>DOEX01000001.1 GCA_003532515.1 Anaerolineaceae bacterium
TCTTCCTGGGCATCCAAAAAGCGCAGGAAGAGCAGCCAGGCCAGATGCTCAATATATTCCATCACTCCACCGCAATTATTATCGCGGCGGAGGATCTTGCAGGCTTGCCACATATCATTCGCGATTGTTTCGCGCGTTTGTCCGTTGGTTAATGCCACAATGTCACTCCCATATCGATAAAATTAATGGTTGCACCTGCGATAAAAGCTCCGCGGCCGGTGGTGCATCCGGCACAAATGGCAAGAGCTGTTGAGCCCATTCATTCCGAGCAACAGACAACAGATCTTCAGAAACAAAGTCGTCTGGAGATGTGTATGCAACATCTCGGACAACGCATTTCTGATTCAGAAGCGGAATCAAATCAGGCGATTTTAGTTCGGGAATTTGCAGCAAATTCCACAAATCAAAATAATCCCGACAGACTCGGCTCGCACCCCAACCGCGTTCCCGCAACCGTACTTTGCTCTGTAATAGTGCTCGTAATTTCTCTGCCGTGATTTCTGATAGTGAATATACCGGTATTTTCACATCCATATCTTCCGCGAAGCCATGCAGAACCGGACGAATTTCCACCTGTGTAAGGATGGGCTCGTCCACGGTAATTTCCACTTTGAGCCGGCACAAAACTTGGCGTTGCTCAGGGAACTGCACTCGCACCAGGTAGGCTTTCTGATCTCCCGGATGCGGTTGTTTCAGTACCAGTGGTTCCAGTGTAACCTGAAATGGTCCGTGTTGGTTCAAAGTCTCCCCCATGAACTGAACAACGGTTTTCATTTGCTCATCGATCTGTTTAATGGGTCCCATCACCTTTGTGGAATAATCCAGGTCTTCAGAAAAGCGGTAATCCGCGAAATAAAGCTTCTTTAACGCGGTGCCGCCTTTTAACACCAGGTTTTCTCCTAAGTTGCCAGTCTGAACAATGGCAGCAAGCAGGTAACTCAAAGCATAATCCTTCTCAACAATGTATTGTTGGACATGTTTCTGTTGTGTAACAGACCGGATCATCTGAGGGATGCTGGGCATTTAAGACCTTTTCAGATTTTCGTTTATTTGCCAGAACGGATCAAATTTTTCGTTGCGCGGTTGGTTGGGATCTAACAAGATGGTTCCAGTAACCGGGTAGTTTTGCAATGGGATGAGCTGATTTGCATCCACGCCCATTCTCTCCAAAAGCCACCCCAAACGCTTAATTACTGCGCCAACATCATATCTCATGGCATAGTTGACAAGCTGGCTTAAATCAATTTGGGCAAGCGCGCCTTCCATGATTTCACTTGAAGCGCGAATTCCCCCAAAAAGCTCCGGCCGGACGATTAAATCCAAAACGGTTCGCTCCCGATCTGTGATGTCCACCTGAGTCCAGGAGTTTACCCACTGCTTTTGAAATCCCCAGAACCAATCCTTTTTTACATAGATGAACTCAAATTCCAGGTCAAAAGCCCGCCAGGTGGCTCTTCCTCTCGGGCGATAGGCCTTACCCTGACGCATTTCTGGGGTGACGATCTTGATTGGCGTGGAAGCCTGAATCATGGTAGGGTTTTGGGTTGAGAAACCGTGATATGCTAATGCCGACCAATGACTGATTGCCATAGGATAAACTAGTGCGTTTGCAATGGCAAAAGGTGGAATACTGACTGAATAAAGAGGGCTTTTTACTGCGTAAGTTCCACGCTTAAGAATTTCGATCCACCCAGATTGAGCCAGTTTACTAATCAGTTTTCGAGTTTGTTGAGGCGACAACTGCTGATGGTCCGGCAGTGATGATATCTGATCCAGCTTGAAGATAGGGCCAAATTCATTCACGGCTCTTTCTAGAAGCTGAATACCTTGAGAGTTTGAATAAGATGTCATCGCATTTGGCATGAAATTATTATACTTCCATAATACCCATTTAGGGCATTATGGAAGTAATAGATATGTTAGGAATAGATCTTGCGTTGAAGGTCCGCCAGTTTTTCCTGGAGAGAAGTCAATGAACCAAAACGCCTTGCTATGCCGGGTGCTTGCCCCATTTCGAAAAATGGCGGTAAGCGGAAAATCCTTGGATCGCTGATTTCCTCGACGCCGGTTGCGCGATACTTTTCCAATAGCGCCAGCAGCACTTCTTGGGCTGGCCTGGGTTGCGCCTGTAAAAATTTCGATTCGCGGTTTAAGAAAGCTGCTGCCCTTTCAGAGCGGGTACGTAACGGAGTGTCAAAGGTTAAATGCCCCAGTAAGTCAAACTGATCCGCCTCGCTTTGCCCGAGCACGTCAGCGATTACATCCACATAAACCGAAGCGGCTTGAAGGTCAGTCAGTAGCTTTCTGCGCGTTGCGGCATTAATCCAGGTATTGCGCAGATCGTCTAGTTTCTGAGCCTGGCTAACCTGCAGTACTTTATCTGTGGTGTAATCCAGATACTGCTGCTGGGTGAGTTGCTGGCCTGAACCTTCGATGACAAATACCGCTTCGTCGGCGATTCGTACTTCCAGACCTTCTACGCGAATACGACCGATCGGTTCACCTTCAGGGCTCAATTCAACATCTACAGTCGTGGTTTCATCGGCAAGGGTCTGAACTTGTAGCTGTCTGCGCCGAAAACCAGTTCCGCTGACAATGAGAGTCAAACTACCTTCGGACAGATCAGTAAAGCGGAAGCAACCGTTTTCATCGGATCGAATTGGCCCCCTCTGTGCGCTTGGACCGGTAATCAGTGTTACCGCTGCACCGACGATCATTTCTCCAGTTTCAAACTTGGAGATACGTCCCTCGATAATTGCGCTCTGTGGTCCCTGAGGTGCATCAGGAGCAGGCCCAGGAGGACGATCCCACTCATCAAACAGGTGAGTAGCCCCAGTATAATCAATGATTCTAAACCATAGCTTATCCGTAGCTGGATCAACTCGGCTGCCGCGCCCAATAATCTGTTTGAACAGAACCGGGGAAGAGATTGTTTTCATGAACACAATGTTACGGCAAGCCGGAACATCTACACCCGTGCTCAATAATTCTGCAGTTGTGGCTACAACCGGAGTGGCATGGTCACTGTCCTGGAATTGTTGCAGCCAAACAGGTGCTTGCCCCTCCTCCGCCACAATAGGAACCGCATAAGGGTGCAACACCAGATGACCTAATGCATCATTTAATAATCTGGCTACCAATTGGGCATGGGGTATGTCTACACAGAAAACCATAGTTTTCTCTGTTGGTCCAAATTTCCTTAGCAAACCTGCCAGGTGATCCACCATCACCCTGGTACGATCCGGAACAGTAATTTCGCGTTCAAATTGCGGCGTGGTGTATAGTTCCCGTGTCTCTGCATCTTCAGGAACAAAAACTTCCGCACCCTGCTCGACGGCTTCCTGCAGCTTCAA
>DOEX01000180.1 GCA_003532515.1 Anaerolineaceae bacterium
CAGGCAGCTGGTTCTCGATCGCGCTTAAAAGAGCCGGTTGGGACGGTATGGTGCTGCATAATAGTTGCGACCGTTGGACCCAACTGTTTGTTGATGATGAGCGTGTGCAATTCAACGATGCCACCTATTTGCTTGGTAAGGGCACCTTTGAAACCGAAGAGGCTATCCGAGTGAAGCTTGGAGATGATCAGATCCGTTCTTGCACGATTGGTCCTTGCGGTGAAAATTTGGTCCGTTATGCCAATGTCACCAACGATGGTCGCCAGGCTGGGCGCACAGGACACGGAATGCTATGGGGTCACAAAAAATTGAAGGCAGTTTCCGTTCGCGGCACAAAAGGGGTCAAGGTTTTTGATCCTGCGACCTTGAACCAGTTATCTTTCGATATTTCAAAATCCGCGCAAGGCAAAGACACAGAAAAGTACCGGGTTTATGGTACTGCGACAGGTCTCCTCAGCCAAAATAAAGCTGGCGTGTTACCTACACGAAACTTCCAGGAAGGTGTCTTTGAAGATGCTGAATTGGTCAGCGGCGAATACCTGGACAAACATCATAAGGTCAAGGTTATCGCCTGTGCCCAATGCCCCATCGCTTGTGAGCAAATGTCAATTGTCAATACCGGACCATTTGCTGGTGCAATGACCGGCATTGAATATGAAAGTCTGTTTGCCAATAGCTCGAATCTCGGTATTTCTGACATTCGTTCTGCCATCAAATTGATAACCTTGTCCGATCACGATGGAATGGACAGTATTACTATGGGCGTCACGATTGGTTACGCTATGGAGTGCTATGAAAAAGGTGTCCTGACTGATAAGGATTTTGCTTGCGAATCTCACCCTGAGGGTTTTTCTCTCAGATTTGGCGAAGGCGAATCAGCAGTCAAGCTCGCTGAAATGATCCGTGATAGAGAAGGAATAGGGAATCTCCTGGCAGAAGGAACCCGCATTGCTTGTAAAAAAATCGATGAGGAAAAAGGCAGCGAAAGCTGGAAGTGGGCAATGCATATAAAAGGTCTGGAACCGGCTGGTTACGATTCTCGTTCCCTCAAAACGTTTGCGGTGGGTCTTGCCACCGGTACACGCGGCGGTTGCCACAATCGCTCTGCCGCTTACGACCCTGACATAAAAGGTGAGACAAATCGATTAACGGTTGACGAAACCCGAGGAAGGGTTGCTGCTGATTCTGAAGAATACGCGGCAGTTTATGACACGCTGCCATTATGCAAATTCATCCGGCGATGTTTTACCGGAAAGGCTGATCGTGCCGGAGCCTGGCCTGCGATTGCGCAACTGATCAATGCAACTACTGGTTGGAATTACGATTACGACGATGTTGATCTGATTGGAATTCGCGCGACCAACATTAAGAAAGCCTTTAATATTCGTGAGGGTTGGACCCAAAAGGATGACGATATTCCCTGGCGCTGGAAGCATGATCCCATGACAAAAGGTCCCGGCGCAGGAGTTGTCACTACTGACGAAGAACTTGAATACATGAAACAGCTGTATTACAAAGCTAAAGGCTGGACTGAAGAAGGTCTGATCCCAAAAGAACACTTGATCAAATTGGGCATGCCCGATGTTGCTGAAGAAATCGGAGTTTAACGAGGAGAACTATGCCAACAACCAGTACGTCAAAATACGCCTACATTGAATGCGACCCCAACTTGTGTGTGGGTTGTCAACTCTGTGAGTACATGTGTTCATTCACCAAAACGGGTGAATACAACAGCTATCGCAGCCGTATCCGCACCGTGCGGGTTGACGAAGTGCTTATCACCGCCATCGCCTGCCGCACCTGCGAAAACGCTCCCTGTGTGATCGTCTGCCCAAGGGATGCCCTGACACAAGACCCTCTCACTGGCATTATTGACATCAACCCCACCAAGTGTGATGGCTGTGCCTGGTGTATCGAGGCTTGCGATTTCGGTGCCATTTCAATCAATCCTGCTACTTCACTGGCTGAGATTTGCGATCTTTGCAAAGATGAACCTGATGGTCCTCAATGTGTTAAGTGGTGTCCCAAAGAAGCTCTTAAGCTGACTACCCCGGACCAAAGCGCTCAGCGTACACGGAAGAAACTGATCACTGAAACGCTGGATATCCCAAGCAAAGCAACGGAACCTAGATGAGCGAAGAATCAACCAAACCCAAATATGTAGGCGCGATGCCTGACGATGAACCTCGCATCGGAGTCTATGTCTGCCATTGTGGCAGCAATATTGCTGGCGTGATTCCACCTGACCAGGTGGTAGATTTTGCCGGCAACCTGCCCGGTGTGGTGCATGCCGCGGAAACCATGTATGCCTGTGCTGACAGTGGTCAACGCTTGATCAAAGAGGATATCAAAAAATACGGTCTTAATCGGGTGGTCGTTTCTGCATGTTCGGTGCGTATGCACGAGCCTACTTTCAGAGCCTGCGTGGCAGAAGCTGGATTGAACCCTTTCCTGATGGAAATGGCAAACATCCNNACATCCGCGAGCAATGCACCTGGGCTCACGGACATGACCGAGAAGGGGCGCTTGCAAAAGCTAAAGACTTGACAGCTGCTGCGGTGGCAAAAGCCTCATTCTTGACTCCGCTGGATATGATCAATGTACCAGTCACTAAAAAAGCTTTGGTGATTGGAGGGGGCGTAGCAGGTATCAATGCCGCGCTCGACCTGGCTGAGCAAAAAATCCCGGTCATTTTAGTAGAAAAAGAACCAACGATTGNNGCACCAAAAATGGTTGACGCGGCGCGTCAGCCCCTGATCGAAGTAAAAGCTTATACTGAAGTCGAGAAAGTCGAAGGCTTTGTCGGCAATTTCAAGGTCACTCTAAGAGAAAAAGCCAAGTATGTTCGCGCAGACCGCTGCAACGGTTGTGCTGCCTGTGCAAAAGCTTGCCCGGTCGAAGTACCCAACTATTTCGAAATGAACCTGGCACCCCGCAAGGCAGCTTATATACCCATGAGCCAATCCGTCCCGCTGATTTACAACATTGACATGGACGCCTGCATTCACTGCTATAAATGTGTGGAAGCTTGTGGTGCGCTTGAAGCCATTGACTTCAGCATGGAAGATAAGATCATCGAAGAAGATATCGGCGCAATTGTGGTCGCTACTGGCTTTGGGCATTTTGATCCCACTCCCATGACCGAATATGGTTACGGACGTTTCCCTAATGTAATAACCGCCATGGAAATGGAACGCCTGAATAACTCAGCAGGAGCCACCCACGGGATGGTTATTCGTCCGAGTGACAACCTCCGCCCACAAAAATTGGCTATCATCAACTGTGTTGGCTCACGCGATAAACGTTACAACTCCTATTGCTCCAATTTCTGCTGCATGTACGCAATCAAAAATGCCCTCTTGCTCAAGCAGATGAATCCAGACATGGACATTTCGATTTACTACATCGACATCCGCACCCCATCTAAGGGTTACGAAGAATTTTATGACCGCGCCCGTGAAGCCGGCATCAAATTCATTCAAGGGCGTCCGGCAGAAATCACAGAAGATCCGGACAGTCATCAGCTCTTTATTAAATCTGAAGATATCACCCTCGGTCGTGTGATTGAGCACGAGTATGACATGGTTATGCTTAACCAGGCAGCGATTCCGCAGCCCGACCAGGATCACATGAGTTCAGTTCTGAACGTTGCCCAGTCGCCCGGTGGCTGGTTTATGGAATATCACCCCAAATTGCGACCAAACGACAGTCCTACTGACGGTATTTTCTTTGCCGGTGCCTGCCAGGGACCCAAAGATATCCCTGCCAGTGTTTCCCAGGGTTCAGCCGCAGCCGCGCGTGCCTCGCGCATCCTGCATTCGGAAACCTGGCAAATTGAACCTACAGTCGCCGTGGTCTGGCCAGACCGCTGTGTCAGCGGCAAGGGTCAGGCTTGCGGTATCTGTGAAAGAGCCTGTCCGTACGGCGCTATCGATTATACAAAAGGTCTTTCTGCAGAAGTTATCACAGCAAAATGTCATGGATGCGGTGCCTGCGTGGGCGAATGCCCCCACGATGCGATCACCCAGCTGCATTACACCGATGCTCAGGTACTGGCTCAGATTCGTACGCTGTTAGCGGTCGAGCCCGAAAAGAAAATATTGGCGTTCCGATGCCAGTGGTGCTCCTATGGTGGTGCCGACCTGGCTGGAACCAGCCACTTCGAATACAGCGCTAATGAACGCGGTTTGCGCGTGATGTGCTCTGCAAGAATGGATGCTGACCTGATCTATGAAGCCTACCGTCTCGGAGCTGGCGCTGTTTTATATTCTGGCTGCCATCCCCA
>DOEX01000094.1:0-533 GCA_003532515.1 Anaerolineaceae bacterium
TGGCAATTTCGACCAACTGCTGCTTACCGACACCCAGGTTTTTGATCTTAGTCAGCGGGTTGACATCCAACCCCACCTTTTTCAAGATGTCAATCGCTTGCGAAATTGCTTCATTCGAGTCAATAACCACGCCATTGGTAACTTCGTTACCAAGGAAAATATTTTCGTATACAGATAATTCTGGAATTAATGCTAATTCTTGATAAATAATGGCAATGCCCGCGCTTTCACTTTCGCGGATGCGGGTAAATTTCTGTAGCTCACCTTCGATGAAAATTTCGCCGGTATAAGTGCCGTATGGATGGACCCCGCTTAACACTTTCATCAGGGTCGATTTCCCGGCACCGTTTTCTCCAACCAGGCAGTGGATTTCGCCTTTGCGTACGCTAAAGGTTACATTGTCCAACGCCTTCACTCCAGGGAATTCCTTGGTGATGGACTTCATTTCAAGAATGGGTGTCTCCATAGGCATCTCCTGCATAAAACTAGGTATTCAAGTAGTGACTGGTTGCCCAGTCACTACTTGAAAAATT
>DOEX01000094.1:557-1179 GCA_003532515.1 Anaerolineaceae bacterium
ACGTTGTTGTTATAGGTGTGGGTTTGCTCAGGAGTCTTTCCATCGAGGAAAGCAACTGCAGCTGCAATGGCATCAGCAACCAGAGTACGAACGTCTTTCAAAACGGTCATGGACTGTTTGCCATCAATAATGTACTGGACAGAGGCTTTTTCTGCATCCTGACCAGTCACATAGTACTTGGTCACATCAGTATCAGCGGCAAATGCATCTGCAATAGCGCGGGCGGTGCCGTCGTTCGGTGCCAGAATAAAGACTTCGCCCTTGTCCTCTGCAGCAGCAGCGGTCAGGTTCGATTCGGCCAGGCCTTTGGCAACGTTGAAGTCCCAGTTGGTCGTGATTTGACCAAGGATCTTACCCATTTCTTCGCGGGTCAGAGTGGCTTTGTCTTGCAGGGCAATAGCTTCGGGGGAGTTCTTGATTACAAAAGTACCATCTGCAATCTTGGGCTGCAGCACATTCCAGGCGCCTTCAAAGAACAGGAAGGCGTTGTTGTCCGAGGATGCACCAGCATACAGGAACAGAGGCAGACCAGTGCCAGCGGCGTTGTCCACCAGGTATTGAGCCTGGGCGGCACCAACGGCGACGGAGTCAAAGGTTACATAGTAATCGACGGCGTCAGTAT
>DOEX01000094.1:1251-10040 GCA_003532515.1 Anaerolineaceae bacterium
GGATCCAGCGGGGTTCATCCTTGGTGGGGAGCACAATACCGACGGCGAGTCCTTCGTCTTCGGCAGGCTCAACAACTGCAGGTTCTTCGGCTGGCGCGGTTGTGCATGCGCCGAGAACCATGCTCGCAATAATTACAACAGTTGCGAGAGTGAATAAAAATTTAAAGCGTTTCATTTCTTCTCCTTAGATATTTTTTTGGCGAATGCAGCTGATCCGGTAGCGATTGACATATAAAAAACACTGAAGATGTCTTGTTCGAGCGGGACCGAAACCTCATCGCCTTAGATTAGGGGTTTCTAACCCCTTTGAAAGAATTATATCCTAACTCAAAAAAAACAAGGAGTGTAAATTAAAATTACACAGATCAAGATACTCCCAACGGACGATGATATAATCGCATAATAATAAATTACAAAGAAATGAGTGAATTGATGGCTAAAACCAGTGTCCCCTGCCCCAATTGCCGACAACCAATCCTGATAGATCTGACTCGCCTGTTCGATCTGAACAGCAACCCAGAGGCAAAAGAAACCTTACTTTCCGGAAGTGCTAATACTTTTCAATGTCCCAGTTGCCGTTATCAAGGTGTTTACCCAACCCCAATCGTCTACCACGACCCCGACAAAGAGCTGCTGCTAACTTATTTTCCTCCAGAACTCCAAACTCCCATAACTGAACAAGAGAGAACCATTGGTCCATTAATCAAAAAAATAATGGATGATCTCCCTCCCGAAAAGCGCAAAGCTTACCTCTTTAAGCCCCAGACTATGCTGACCCGACAACGGCTGCTTGAGACAATCCTTGAAGCCGATGGCATCACACCCGAAATGATGAAAGCCCAGCAGGAAAAATTGCTTTTGTTGCAGCAATTGGTCAACATCAGCCCTGAATCATTGCCGGAGCAGATCGCTCAATACGACGAAAAAATCGATGAAGAGCTCTTCGTCTTACTTTCGCGTCTGGCACAGGCTTCAGCCGCTGCTGGCGACCAGCAGTCAGTACACGCCCTCTCTAACCTGCAGCAAGCCCTGCTCCAGCACTCCACAATAGGCAAGGCTGCCGCCTTGGAAGCTTCCGAGACCCGGGCTGCAATGGCTGAGTTACAGGAACTGAGCAAAGTTGGAATCACAAGGGAAAACCTGCTTGACCTGCTGGTTAAAAACACCGACAGTGAAATCCGCCTCACCACAATTGCCTCTATGGCGAGAGGTGGACTGGATTACACCTTCTTCCAAACCCTGACAGATAAAATCGACCAGTCAAATGGTGAAGAAAAAAATGTGTTGTTAGCACTACGCGATAAACTGCTCACGATTGTGGAAGCTGTTGATAAGGCAATGAAGGCTCAAGTTGAAGAATCTCAGAAATTGTTGCAGGAACTCCTGGCGGCTGATGACATCGCGGCGGCGACAGAAGAAGCCTTGCCAAGGATCAACCAGGCATTCACCGATGTTCTCAACGCAGAAGTAACCAAAGCCCAGCAGACGGACGACACCGGCAAGCTAACCAAACTGGTTGCTATTGTGGGTGTTTTACGTGCTGCCAGCACCAGTGGAGCCGTTTTGCAGGTCATTGAACAAATGCTGGAATTGGAGTCACCTGAAGAGCGACAACAAGTTCTTGAGGCCGCTGGCGAAGCGATCAACGACGACTTCAGTCAAACTCTAAGTGGTTTGATCTCACAAGTGGAGAGTCAGGGAGATCAACCAGAGCTATTAGAAAAATTGAAAGAAATCAACCGGGAAGTGCTGCGCTTTACCATGCGCCGCAACCTCAACAACGGCTCGAAATAAAATTTGGATTTTTTACGAACCTAAAAAAGATGCCCTTAAAGGGCATTTTTTTCGTATGCGGATGGACTGATGCCCTTTGCTAATGTGCTTCGTTTTGAAATCTTAACCCGTGCCCACGCACCGTCACGATGTAATCGTAATCCGGGTCAAGCTGGTTCAACCGCTCTCGCAGTCGCCGCACCAAGGCATCAAAAGCCTGTTCAGTGACCCAACGCGTATCGTCTTCCCAAACTGCCTGGATCAACTGTTCTCGCGAAACGACTGCTCCTAATCTGTTATACAGGTAAGCTAAGAGAACAAATTGTTGGTTCGAAAGCGGGGGTTCCAACTCTACTCCCCTCACCCAGACTCTCCTGGAACCCTCATCAAGGCGAAGGCGAAAGACCTGGCTGAGTTCAGGGGGTAAATCTGAAAGCGGCATCGTTGCATCTGAGCTCAAGAAAAGGAAGGTTTGGGTCAGAGCGATGGCAATTTCATCTGCTTCAACCAATTTGACCGGTTTGCTTAACACCTGGTTGTTCAGGAACGTCCCATTTTTACTGCCAAGGTCTTCCAGAATCACTCCGTTATTTCCCTTGGTAATGCGGGCATGCTGCCTGGAAACCTGTCGGTCAGGAATCACGATATCACACTCCACATCCCTGCCAATCACCAAAGATCCTTCAATGATCCATTGCTGACCATTCAAAGGTCCGTTATTGGCAATCAATACTGCGTCTTCCATTTCTGACTTTCTACCTCTTTAATAACGATTATAATCGAAGCACGAGCAGCTTTCCCACGCCGTTATGGAATGACGCCGCTCTTAAGAGGAAGAAGCAAGATGAATAATTATCCCGTCAGCGGAAAAGTGCTGCACGAGCGTTACTGCATTAAGCATATGATCGGTCAGGGAGGCTTTGGCTCCATCTACCTGGCGGAAGATATGCGCCTGGAAGGTCGCCTTTGTGCAGTTAAACAGGTTCGTTACGACCCTGCTTTTCCGGATGAAATGCTCAAGGAATCGCGTGATCAATTTATGCGGGAGGCTACTGTACTCGCCCGCCTGGATCATCCTAATCTTCCCAAAGTATCAGATTTTTTCTCCATCAGTCAAAATGACTTCCTGGTCATGGACTATGTGCCCGGAGACGACCTGCGTACAATGCTTGGCAAAGCGGAAAGCAGCGGCAAGTTCTTGAAAGAAGAAGAGGTCTTAGACTGGGCGGTGCAAATCGGAGATGCCCTCAGTTATCTTCACAACCAGGATCCTCCTATTCTGCATCGCGACATCAAGCCATCCAATTTGAAGGTGACACCCAGTGGTGTGATCAAATTGGTCGATTTTGGCTTGGTCAAACTACTTGCCCCAGACGAGGTGACCATCACCATTATGCAGGGGCAGGGCTCTGCGCTTTATACGCCCCTGGAGCAATATGGCGGCGACAGCAGCCACACGGATGCGCGTGCCGATGTATACGCCTTCGGGTGCACGCTTTACCACTTGCTTACGAATACACCTCCTACAAACGTGCGCGATCGTTTTCTTAAACCTGAAAGTTTGGTAAACCCCCGATCCATCAACCCCGCTATCACCCCGCGTGTTGAAGAAGCCATCTTGTGGGCAATGGCGCTCCACCCTGATGACCGCCCAAAAAATGTAACTGTTTTTGTCAAAGCGCTGACTGGTGAGACCACTGGCAATTTACATCGGATTGGTGGCGGTTATAGCCGCTCTCTGCAAGCCCAGTTAGGCAAAACCGAGACTCAGCTTGGGATCCTGGCAGGCGGATTAGTCTTCCTTAGTCTGCTATTGACATTAATTCACAATCTGTAAAACCCAACGCTGATCTAAACATCAAGGTGTCGAACCGTCCAAACTGATGGACTGAAGCCCATTCATATGGACGAAAGCAGATTGTCAGAAAAAGCAAAGAATTGAATATAAGGGTCTATTTCAAGGGAAATTGGCGCTTGTTTTGATCGAGGATCCACCAAATTAACGCCGCTGTCCAACCGAACAACATCCCTATCACGGTTGCCTGGACCACAAACCACGAAGAACTTGCTTTCACCAGGTTCATAATTGGGGTTATGCCAAATGTCAGTAATATATAAGCCCCCAGACCCCCAATAACAGTACACAAGGTAGAGCGAATGCCCCAGCGCAAACTAGCCCACCATTTATAACCTACGATCCATGCCAAAAATCCGCCGGCGAGATTCAATAAGATTACTAAAAGCCAGTCTGTCAGACGGGGGTAGCCGGTTTGATTAACTGATGGATCAGGTGTAGGAGTTGGCATCAAGGTTGGTGTGGGGCTGGGGATTGATGTCGGCGTGGATGTGGGCGTGGGTGTTTCTGTGGGCATGATTACCTGCGCTAAACCTCCTTGTGTATTTAGAATCAGTTTTCCTGAAGTCAGAGCGGATTCGCTCAGGGCTGTGACCTCAAAAATCCCTTCGCGCTCTATGCGGTAATCGATGGTTGCCAATCCATCCTGGGTAACTGTCTCCGGTTGTGAAATGATCAGGTTGTCTGTTGAAAGACGGATCGTAAACTTCACTACGGTCCCATCGGGAACCTGGTTTCCGTTGTGGTCCACAATTGGTCCCGCCTGGATGCGCACGTTTTCGCCCAATACAAACAAGGGAACAGGGGTTTCCGCTATCGGAGCTGTCACCGTTGCGGTTACTTCTGCCTGTTGGGGTGTGAGCAGTTTGATCTCAATGACCTGGTTAGGGTTCGGTGCCGTGACTGTGCCCAACTGGTAATCCACGGCACTGATTGATACTGGTAGCGAACCGCCCGCAATTGTTTCACGCATCAAGACCCGGGCTGCAATATCCATAGCACTCTGTGTGTTATTGTAAAGAACATAATAAGCGCTGATATTTGCCAGGTCAGTTGAATCCAGATAATAAGGCACATCGAAGCTGAAAACAATTACATTTTTGTCTCGCAAAAGGTCCAGTCTCTCTGAGAGCAAGCGCTTTAATGCCCTGGTTTCTGGCAGAGAGGGATCTTCGTTGAGGAGGTTGATGATCACCCATTGTGAACGGCGCAGGTTGTCCACCCGGTTTGGGTCTGCCGGTTCCGTGCGTTGGTCAAGAATTTCAATCAGTTGAGCAAAACTATAAGAAAACACGCGATCTCCGTCCAATTGGTTGGTTCCCAAAGGTCCGTAATATCGAATGAGGGTGTTTTCAAAGTCCATTGTGCCGAAATCATATCGTTGGGAACAACTGTCACATTGTTGGCGCAAACGTGTATCTGTGAACACCGTAATGAGATCGGACAAGGCTGGCGGTTGTGGAATGGTTGCGCTCAGAAATTCTGGCGAAGGTGCCAGGAGCGTCACTGCTTCCCGGTTGACTTTCAATTCAAGCGTCCCCGCCCTTCCCAGCACCGAAAGCCCTTCTTGTGTTGTAGCGACTGTTTCAAGGCTAAAAGTGGGGTAAAGACGCATCTTCGCCTGTAAAATTCTTAAGACTGAGGCATCAACTCTCTGGGCGAAAACGGCATCTTCCTGGTATTTTTGCCTGAAGAACTCAATGGTTTTAACGATCGTATCCGCCTGGCTCAGGTCATTGTGGTCTTTGAAATTATCCAGAAAGAGCATATCATTGCCAGCCAAAAAAGCGGTTCGCGCCACAGTCAGTGGATCAAACTCATCTTCTCCACTACCGAACACCAGCTGGACTGCCGCGCTTCCCAGGCTGTCACTGATTGTCAGTCCTCCGTTAGCACGCCAGGTTGCCAGGGGTTCGGGTGAGAGCAACTGCGAAAGTGCGGTTTGATCGAAATTGACTGGCATGGTGGTCGCACGGATGTTGCCCTGCAAGCCCTGAAAGCGAATCGCCGAAATCATCAAGCCATCCACTTGTCTCTGCATGTTTTCATCGCCGACAACACTCATATAGGGTGCCAGTTCGATCTGTTTGAGTTGTTCCAGTGTTTTTTGTATTGTGGAGACTTCTTCGCTTGGCGGGCGATCCACGCTGCCCAACCCAGGAAAATGCTGCGCGATCACGCTCATGTGCCCCTGGCTGCCAACGTGAATGCCTTCCACGTAAGCCTTGCCCATCTCTCCCACCCAATATGGATCGCCTCCAAAACTCTGTGTGCCCGCACTGGCTGCCGCAACCATGTCTTTGCTGTCGACCACGTCAAGCGAAGGACCAAGCATCAGATTCACACCCAGGGCAGAAAGTTCTTGCCCAATCACACTTCCGACCTCTTTTGCCAAATCCGTTGACCAGGTCGCACCGATTGACATAGGCGATGGGTATTCAGTCAAACCGTTTAACAGTTGTGGTGTGCGGTTGTCAGCCTGCACCAAATTCATGCCAATATAAAGAGGGACGTAGTTGTTGTCAGGGTTGGCAGGAGCATCGGTAATCAGCGGGTTGCTTTTTTGCCAATTGATCTCTTGCAGAGCTTGGATCAGTTGCCAGGCTGCTGTACTGTCATCAATGAAATTATTGTTCTCAGCACCCAGAACTACCCCACCAATGTGGTAATTGGTGATCAGATTATAGATCGCGCTGGTATCGGAAACCTCTGCCCCATCGAAGGTAATTAAAAATAGTTGACCAACTTTTTCAGCCGGTGTCATACGGGCGAGCAAGGTCTCAGCCTGGCTCACCTCTTGAGCGCTGCCAGTGGTAATTGGAAAGCTAAAAAGACCAAGAATTAACCAAAAAGAAAGCAAGAGTCGCAAAAACTTTGCTCTCATGCCGCCTCAATTACCTCGCGGGCATGGGCGGGGTCATTACAAATGACCATATCCACACCAAGATCCCTCATTCGAAGTAAATCTTTAGCCTGATCAACCGTCCAGACGTTTACTTTTTTACCTTCGCTATGCAGACGGTCTACCAGCCTTGCGTTGACATCTTTGTGATAAGGATGCAGAGCATCGTAATGATAGCGTTTGCCCAGCCTGCCGCGATAGGGAATTCCTGGAAGACCTGGCAGTGTCAGTAAACCACGGTAAATCGAAGGTTCCAGACTTTCTGCTTTTAATAAATTGCGGGCATTAAAGGAGGAAAGGATCACTGATTCGCTGAACCCCATTTTCAGGATCAAATCGATCACCTTTTCTGTCAACTGATCGCGAGGTGTGGCGTAATTTTTTAACTCAACGTTGATTAGAAGCTTTCCGCCCAATTCTTCAAAGACCTGGTCAAGCAGGGGCAGAGGTTCTCCAGTAAAATGTGAATCAAATTTGTAGCCAGCATCCAGGCTTTTCAGCTGGTTCCAACCCATTTCCTTCACTTTGCCCTCTCCGTTGGTAGTACGTGAAACACTCTCATCGTGAATTACCACCAATCGTTCATCAGCAGAAAGCATAACGTCCAGCTCGATGCCGTCCGCACCAAGATCTTTGGCTAGTCTGAAGGCAGCCATAGTGTTTTCAGGCGCAAGGGTTGAGACACCGCGATGAGCAATGATGAGGGGCATATTCATTTGACTTCTCCTGTCCTGGAGCTAATTATAGCATGTGGGGTTGCAGAGTTCCGTCATTCTGATGATCGTGTCATTTTGAACGCAGTGAAGAATCTTTCTATTCCTCAATTAAGACTTGTTCACTGTAGCTCAGGCTGACAAACCCCATACCAGGCACACAGACATGCTATAATTTCCTTGTACAAAAGGAGGTTTGCATGACCAAACTCACCCATATTATCAAGCGCGATGGCAGTGTCGTCCTCTTCACGCCGGAACGAATTACCAACGCTATATACCGAGCTGCTGTCGCCGTGGACGGGCGGGATAAGCAAAGAGCCGAGAACCTTTCAGCCCAGGTTGTTACTGCGTTAGAAGAAACAGTTCCCGAAGGCCAATACCCTAACATCGAAACGATCCAGGATATGGTCGAAAAGGTGCTGATCGAAAACGGTCATGCCCGGGTAGCTAAAGCATATATCCTCTATCGTGAAGAACGAGCACGACAGCGGGCGAAACGCAGTGATTCTGACAAAACTCCTTCCGGAAATATCCCCTGGGCAAAATTGTGGCAGGTTTTGGATTGGTCGGTCTCTCACGAGGTTCACACCTCGGAAAAACTGAATCAGAAAATTAGGGATGGCAAGTTACACGAGATCGTGACGGCTGCAGAAGCTGCCTACAGCGAAGACGTCGAAAACGCTGCTAACCTTATCCTTGAACGAAAAGATGAAGTTCGGGTAGTCTTCATCGCTGGTCCATCTTCCAGCGGTAAAACCACCACAACCATCAAGGTTGGTGAACGCCTGGCAAGGCAAGGCTTTAAGCTGATCACACTCAACATTGATCATTACTTCTTTGATCTAGAAATGCACCCCAAAGACGAATTCGGTGATTACGATTTTGAGACCCCCCAGGCTCTTAACATGCGTTTGATCAACCAAAATCTTAGCGATTTATTCGCCGGTAAGGAAGTTCGAATTCCCTATTATGACTTTAAAACCGGTCACAGCGTTCCAGACCATACTCCCATGCGCCTGAATAAGAACGAAATTGTCCTTATCGATAGCTTACACGGTCTTTACCCTGAAATGACAGAAGACATCCCGGATGAATGGAAATTCAAGCTCTACATCGAACCTCTGCTACAAATGAAACTAAAGAACGGCTGCTATGCTCGCTGGACCGATATCCGCCTGATGCGTCGCATGCTGAGGGATGCTTCTCACCGTGCTTATGACCCCACACAAACCTTGTTGCATTGGCATTATGTGCGCTCAAGTGAGTTGCGCCACATCATTCCTTACGTCAACTCGGTGGATACAATCGTCAATAGTGCCATGCCCTATGAACTTCCGATCTACAAAGCAAAACTGGGTGCAAACTTTGCCCGTTGGGCGGAGGAATATCGCGACAACCCGCTTCGCAAGGATGCCTGGGAGCGCGCAGACCGGGTGAACCGTATGTTCCAGGAAATTGATGTTGTTGAGGACGACAGCTTTGTACCTGAAGACTCTGTGATCCGTGAGTTTATTGGTGGTGGAATTTATAAGTATTGATCTTC
>DOEX01000094.1:10063-11937 GCA_003532515.1 Anaerolineaceae bacterium
TTTACTGTTACTTGGGATGGGTCGGATGTGGCCGTGCTCGTCATCGTTGCCGTCGGGATCATGGTCTTGGGCGGTCTGATCGTGGGAGTGACAGTTGGGGTTGCCGTGGCGGTCGCCGTAGGGAGATCTGTGGCTGTTGGTAAAGGCGTATTCGTGTTTACGACCACCACAGGGTCCGGATCGGTCGGTTGCACCGCTGCAGGACCAGCACAGGCACTTGAGATTAAGATAACAAATATAAAAACTAATAGTAATTTCTTCATAAGGGAGCCCTTCTTTTCAATAACGGGCTAATTCTACTCCAGATTATTCCATCTTAAGAGCAAGCGAAGAAAACGATAACGGAGTTAACGGCTTTCTGCAAACGTTATATAATCACAGCATGTTTCGTGATCAAAAAACCTCCAATCGCCCGGCTGGCAACTATATCCTTGGTATAAACATCGATGGTGACCGGGTTTTGCTTGTCTATGGCAGTCCGAGCGGAACAATCAGCGAGAAATTGTCATTTCCCTCTCCCCATCAAGAAAGTTTTCAGACGATGTTATCTGAAATCAGCAGCCATGCCGACCGCCTTCTCATGATCACCCAGGCTCAACGCTTACCCTTACCCGATGTGATCTCGGTCTCTGTTTGCGGAAACTACGATTCCCAGACCAATATTCTCACCTCTGCAGCTGATTTTCCTCTCTGGAAATCAGAAGCATTGCGTTCCCAACTGGGCTTGCGCTTTAACCTGCCTGTCTATGTAGAGAGCAAGGCGAATGCCGGACTATTAGCTGAACTTTTGTTTGGCTCGATCTCCGATCAAGATCAGACCATTTACGTTAGCTTTCAACCTCGCATTAGAGTTGCCATCTTTTCTAATGGAAAGTTATATTCTTCTGCTGGTGGTCTTTCTGGGGCTATCGGGAACCTGCAAATTCCCGGTGCCGATTTTGACCCTAAGGTACGGACGGTGTATTTGAATGATGTTGCCAGTTCTGCCGGTTTGCTCAAACTTGCTCAATTACGCCATCCCAATCACTGGGATGATGACGCCGTGCCTGATGACATTCTGACCTGTGTGCTTTCGGCAGATCCCTATGGTCTGGAAGTGGTGACTGAGGCTGCAAAAATTTTCGGTCAACAAATTCACACCATGATCCACCTGTTGCGACCCACAAATTTCATCGTAGGCTACCCTTTCAACTTGCTCGGTGAACATTGGCTGCAGCCGATGACAGAGGCGATCACCACCTCAACAGGTCTGAGCAGCGCTCAATTGCCAAGAATCTTCGCAAGCACACTCGGATCCCGTCAGCCAGAGTTGGAGGCCCTGGCTCCATCCATTATCGCCCTGCGGGTCTGATCCCCCATTTTTCTGCCTCTAATCAAAACTCTCTGACGATTCACTTACAGATTGTTAATGTTTTTCTGATTTTCATTGCTTAAATTAAAGGCATAGAACATAGCAAAGAAATGGAGGAAACTATGGCATACATGATAAGACGATCTCCATACTGGAGAAACCAATACAACCTTGAAAGAGCGATGAATCAATTCTTCGACATGGAATCCGAACCGTTACCTTCCGGCTTTCCCCTCGATGTTATTGAGAACGATAGCGAATATATCGTAAAAGCCGCTGTGGCTGGCTTCGACCCCGAGAAGATCGAAATTACCTACGATGACAACACCCTGTCCATCAAAGGTGAAGTACAAGAAGAAAATACCGGAGCTGAAGAAGGCAAATATCATATTCGTGAACGAAGTTATGGCTCGTTCTATCGCAGCATTAGCATGCCTGGTGTGATCGATGCAGACAAAATCACTGCTGACACCGATAACGGCATCCTGGTGGTGCATTTGCCCAAGAAACCGGAAACTCAACC
>DOEX01000228.1:0-8301 GCA_003532515.1 Anaerolineaceae bacterium
TCATTTCAACTCAATTCTAACCATCCGGTCGCGTTCGAAAAGGTCTTTGTGCAAACTAACTTCAGCGTTTGGAAAATTGTGCTTTGCGAGCTGCAAGGTTTGAGCTCCTAATGTGGCTTCAGTTTCAAGCAGGATAAGGGCGGGGTTGTTCAAGAAAGCTGGCAATTTTTCAAGCAGCTTGCTAATGAGGTCCAGCCCACTTTCCCCCCCATCCAATGCCAGGCTGGGTTCCCAAGGCAAGCTATTGACCTCAACCAATTTTTCTGTAGGGATGTAGGGCAGGTTGGCGCAAACCAAGTCAACCGGCTGAGGGTCTTCAGGGATTAAATCAGACAATGAAAAACTTATCCGGTCTACAACATTGTGCTTTTGGGCGTTTTTTGTCGCCACATTCAGTGCATTTTCGGAAAGGTCGGTTGCCAGCATATTCAGATCCGGGCAGTTGCTGACAAGACTGATGGCAATGCAGCCTGAGCCTGTGCCTACATCAATACCATTTCTGGATGATGGGTGTTCTTGCAGCCAGGCAAGCGCTGTCTCAACCATTATTTCAGTTTCGGGTCTTGGGATAAGAACCGAGGGGTTGACCTCAAATTCGAGCCCAAAAAACTCCTGTGTGCCGACCAGGTATGGCAGGGGTTCGCCTGCTTCAAGGCGTTGGAGCAAACCCTCCAATTGGTCAGCCTGGGCTTTGCTCAAGTGCGCTTCCGGGTGTGCCAGCAGCCAGGTTTTGGGTCGCTGGACTATATGCGCCAGCAATACCAGCGCGATTTGATGGGGTTGTTCAATCTCTCTCAACTGAGCGTGAATACTACGATCAGATTGAAGGTCATCTTCCATTGCTCTCAAAATTCGCCAGGCGTTCGGCTTCTTCGGCGTGCTGAAGCTCTTCGATGAAGGTGTCCAGTTCGTAACCTTCCATCACGCCTGCCATGTTGTAAGAAGATATGTTGATGCGGTGGTCAGTCACGCGAGACTGGGGGTAGTTGTAAGTACGGATCTTTTCGGACCGTTCGCCTGTGCCGATCTGAGAGCGGCGGGTGGCATCCAGTTCGCTCTGGCGTTTATCTTCTGCCATCTCATAGAGACGGGCTTTGAGCACACTCATGGCGCGCAGTCTGTTTTGCAGCTGAGAGCGCTCATCCTGGCAGGCAACGATAATGCCGGTTGGTTTGTGGTGGATACGAACTGCAGTCATGTTTTTCTGCACATTCTGACCGCCAGCTCCAGCTGACTTAAAAACGTCAATTTCAATATCGCCATCAGGAATATCGATTTCAATGTCATCCACTTCAGCCAGCACAGCTACAGTCACGGTGGAGGTGTGGATGCGCCCCTGCGATTCGGTTTCGGGTACGCGCTGAACGCGGTGTACGCCGGACTCGAACTTAAAGCGGGAATAAGCGCCCTTACCTTTGATAGCGAAAGTGACTTCTTTATAGCCGCCGATGCCGGTCTCGTTGGCAGAGAGAATCTCGGTTTTATATCGATGGATTTCTGCATATTTCAGGTACATGCGCAGCAAGTCAGAAACAAACAAGCCAGCTTCATCGCCGCCTGTACCAGCGCGGATTTCAATGATCACGTTGCGGTCATCCCGCGGGTCCTTGGGTACCAGCTTGGATTTGAGCAAGTCTTCCAATTCGACTTTACGAGTTTCAAGCTCTTCCAGTTCCATTTTTGCCAGATCAAGCATCTCGCCTTCAGAAACCTCGATCAGTTCCCGGGTCTCTTCGGTTTTTGCCAGATTCTCTTTATATTCCTTGGCAAGGGTGACAATTGGATCCAGGTCTGAGCGTTCTTTTGAGAGCTCAGCGGCCAGTTGATAGTCCTGCCCAACCTCGGCAAGGCGTTGCTCAAGGTCTGCATAGTGTTCAAGAATTGATTCAAGTTTGTCTAACATAGTATTATCATTTATCCCTTTAAATTCGGATTGAGATTATAACATCCCGTGACCGTACTCGCAGGTCGAGATTGGACGGGTGGTAGAGTTGCATTTAAGTATTGTCTGTCATTCTAAGAGGGGCGACACGAAGTGTGCTTTGCAAGTATCGTTTCTGTGTGGCACCAGATCCTTTGTAAAAGAAGCTCAGGATGACAGTAGTGCCCTTTGACCGTGTATAATCTAACCCCGGAGGAAGCATGCAGCTATACTTTATTCGACACGGGCAATCGACCAACAACGTCAGCTGGGAGTTCAGAGATACCGACGGTTACGAACGCGTTTCTGACCCGCCGTTAACTGAATTAGGTGTCCGTCAGGCACAGACTCTGGCAAACTTCATTGCTTCCACCCAAGCCAACCAAATTGAAAACCAGAGCGTCGGGGCATACCGACACCGTGTCAGCATCACGCATCTTTATTCCAGCCTGATGATCCGCGCTATTCATACCGGCACAATCCTCTCTGAGACTCTGGGTATCCCGCTTTTTGGTCTGCCAGAGGTACATGAAATTGGGGGAATCTATTTGGAAAGCCTGGTAGATGGAAAACCAGAAATTAGTTTTGAGCACGGCATCACACCTGCCTTTCTGCAAGAGAAATTCCCGGATTTCAGATTACACCAGCCTATTGACAAAAAGGGTTGGTGGCAAGGTGGGATGGAAGCTTCAACGGCACCTCTGCCAAGAGCAAATTCTGTCTTACGATTGTTAAAGGAACGCCATCTTGGCACAAACGATAAGGTGGCGATCGTGACTCACGGTGGTTTCTTCAACACCTTGGCACGCACGATTTTCAACGTCAGACCGGATGAACCAAACAACACCAAGCTGCCCACCTGGTTTTCTTTTTGCAACTGCGCTATTAGCCGGATTGATTTTGTGGATGAAAGAGCCGTGTGGGTTTACCATAATCGCACTGACTTCATGGATGACGACTTGGTGACCTGTTAGGAGAAAAATGAGAATAGCCATTGAAGTTTTAGTGATCTTTGTTTTGATCTTGATCAACGGCATGTTTTCGATGTACGAGTTGGCGATGGTTTCGGCGAAGAAGCAGAAATTGGAACAAGCCAAAGCCAGCGGTGACATAAGGGCTGCCAAAGCGCTTGCACTACTTGAAAACCCCAATAAGTTCCTTTCAACCGTTCAAATCGGCATCTCCTTGATCAGTGTTCTCTCAGGCGCTTTCGGTGGTGCCAATATTGCCTTGACTTTATCCGATTGGCTGGTGACGAGAGGAATGGGAGTAGGGACTGCTAGCGCGATTGCACTGATAGTGGTGGTTCTGGCGATCACCTTTTTCTCGATTGTGATCGGCGAATTGATTCCCAAACGCATTGCTATGAACGACCCCGAAGGCATTGCACGCGGTTTGTCTGGCATCATGCTTATGATTTCTAACTTGAGCAAACCACTCATCGAGCTACTGGACTGGTCAACCGAGTTGGGCATAAAGTTACTGGGCATTAAAGTCAACGACAAACCGTCTGTGACTGAAGAGGAACTTAGGCTTTTGATCGCTGAAGGGCGTGACTTAGGTGTCTTTAATAAAGCCGAACAGGATTATGTAGAAGGTGTCTTCCGCTTCACTGAACGGCGGGTGGATGCCCTCATGACTCCCCGCAGTGACATCGATTGGCTAGATCTGGAAGACTCACGGGATAAATTGGTCCAGGAGATCCGTCAAAGCAAATTCTCACGCTTACCATTAGCCAAAGGGGAACTGGATCGATTTGTAGGCGTGATTGACACCAAAGATCTTGCTGGGTTGGATTTATACTCGGATGACGTTGACTTCCAAAAAATTGCCCACGATCCCATCATCGTTCCAGAGAATACTTCTGCATTGAAAGCTTTTGAGAGATTTCGTGACACTGGTAAACATGAAGGCTTGGTCATCGACGAATATGGCAGTGTAGTTGGCATGTTCACCCTTTTTGATGTGTTGGAGTCGATTGTTGGGGATATCCCTACCGATGAATTTGATAAGACCATTGAAGTAGTTGAGCACGACGGTGGATCCTGGTCGTTGGATGGTATGCTGCCAATCGATGAGCTGAAAGAACTACTTGAAATTGACAGTCTGCCTGAAGAAGATAAGGTCGGTTACCAAACGTTAAGTGGTTTGGTCATGAACCAGTTAGGAAGTATTCCCAAGGTAGGCGATACTTTTGAGATTGAGAATTTTGTCTTCGAAGTAACTGAGATGGACGCACTACGTGTTGAACGCGTATTAGTGAACCGAATTCCACCGGTTGAGCAGGAGTGAAATAGCACTCGACGGGAAAATTCAAGGCGTTATGATACTGTTTTACGAGGTACATAGGTATTGCTCTGGTACAATAGTCTGAAAGCCTTTATCTGAAGACCAAATTTATTATGCCAGTCTATATAAACATCCTCCTCATCCTTGTTTTATTCTTTTTTAATGCGATTTTTGCAATGTACGAGATTGCCATGGTCTCTGCCCGGCGAACACGGCTGTATCAGCGTGCAGAAAATGGACAAACTGGTGCAAGTTTAGCAATCAAACTACAGAAGAACCCTAATCAGGAATACCTGTCGGCTGTTCAAATCATGATCACGATGATCGACACCCTGGCTGGTGGTATTGGTGGTGCGATGTTAGCAGAACCTCTTTCAAAGGCGATGAAGCAGATCACATTCATTGCTCCCATTGCCGACACACTTGCCTTTGTCCTGGTGGTCATAGTAATTACCTACTTTTCGATCGTACTCGGCGAACTGATCCCCAAACGTATTGCCGTTAGTAAACCGGAAAATGTGGTCACCCGGCTTTCTCCTATTATCAATGGTTTGACGATCGCCTTGAGACCTTTGATCCGACTCTTGAGTGCATCCACCAACCTGGGTATCAAAGTTTTTAATATTGACATTCAAAAAGAGCCATACATTTCCGAGGAAGAACTTAAAGTCTATATACAGGAAGGTCGCCAGACGGGTGTTTTTAATGAGGCAGAAGAGGTAATGGTTGATGGCGTCTTTCGTTTGACTGAGCGCAGGGTGGATGCCATCATGACACCTCACACCGAACTGGACTGGCTGGATCTGAACGATGGTCGTGAGGTGATGGTGAGGGAAATGCTGGAGAGTCCCTATTCACGCCTGCCAGTAGCGGATGGTGATTTGGATCGCATTGTTGGCATTGTCAACGTCAAAGACTTGATAGGAGTTAACCTGTTTTCGGATGATTTTTGCATCCGGGATTATGCCAAGGAGCCGATGTTTTTCCCGGGAAAAATGAAAGCGGTCAAAGCCTTCGAGCAATTTCAACTAACCGGCATTCACCAGGCTATTGTTATGGATGAATACGGTGGAGTAGAGGGAATGGTCACGTTATACGACGTGCTCGAATCGATTGTAGGGGACATTCCACTGGATGAATTTGATACCGAAGTCGAAATTGAAGAGCAAACAGACGGGTCTCTGCTGATGGATGGGCTGGTGCCTATTGATGTCTTAAAAGAAAAACTGGACGTGGATGAATTACCTGAGGAATATAAGGCAGGGTATCAGACACTGAGCGGCTTTATTATGAACCAGATGGGCAAAATCCCCAAGGTTGGGCAGAGCTTTGAGTGGGACGGCTTCACTTTCACAATCATCCAAATGGATGGTCACCGCGTAGAGCGCGTCGAAATATCAAAAACGAACAACTGAACTGTGGCTCAGGATGCTGACCAACGGGTGTAGATGGCATGTGAAAGCACATGCCCTGCGCTTTCGTCAACGCTTACCAATTCACCACTTTCCAATTTTCCTTTTTTTCCGACTATCTGCTCAACTGCCTGGTGGGTCACAACAGCGGAAGCAGTGATGGCATAAGCAGTCATTACGATAAATTTGGCGTCGTTAGCCATGATGCTCTGACAGGCTTCGATCAATTCTGGAGTGCGCTTGAAGAAATCCCAAACCTCACCGCTGGACCCTCGTCCGAATTTAGGAGGATCCATCACGATACCGTGGTACGTGCTGCCTCGCCGGGCTTCCCGCTTAACAAACTTGAGTGCATCTTCTGCAATCCATCGCACAGGTTTATCCTGTAAATTGGAGAGCTTGATGTTCTGATTTGCCCAGGTGATGGCATGTTTTGAGGAATCAACATGAGTCACTTCTGCACCAGCAGCCGCACCAGCTGCTGTGGCAGCACCAGAGTAGCCGAACAAATTCAGCATACGAAAGGGTTTTTTGTTGTTTTCAATCTGATTTCTAATCCAATCCCAATGGGTGGCTTGCTCAGGGAAGATCCCTACATGCCGGGACGAAGAAAGCTGCAACTGAAACTTCAGGTCTTTATAGCTGATCGTCCAGGATTTATCCATGGGGTTGAGGATGTTCCATTTGCCGCCATATTCCTGTTTTTCTTCAACCAGAACAGCGTTGGCTTTTTTCCATTCACTGGCAGACAAAGTGGTTGACCAGATTGCCTGGGGACGAGGACGTACAAGTAAGTACTTTCCAAAGCGTTCCAGTGTTTTACCGTTGCCGCTATCGAGTAGCTGGTAATCTTTCCAATCGGGAGAAGAGGTCAAAATAATGTTGGAGGGCAGGCTCATGGTTACTCGCTAACTCTTAAAAGTGTTGATAAAAACGAAAATCAAATATACCAGAAAAGTTACCACACCGGAGTTCTCAAATACCCTCATGAGATAAAGATGTTGATGAGGGCTGTATTCCGACTGGGATGAAAAACTGATGCTTAATTGAACAGCAGACAGGAATACCCACAGAGCTATAAGCCAGAATGGCACCGGCTTCTGCAGCAGAAAAGTTACAGCCGCAGCAATCAGCAGGATCGAGGCAGACACTATTCGTAAAAAAGGTAACGTTTGTTCCTGGGGTAGTGCCATCCGTACTTCTTCCGATCGAAAAAGGAGGTAGAAACCGATTACAAACAGTAACGGAAAGAGGATTTCGATCGCAGCAGGACGAACCAAGTTGGCAAAAATGCTGTTTAGTAAAAAAATTCCACCATAGAGAAAGTGATGCCGGTTGAAGCTAAGCAACAGGTTGTGAGAGAGGCGCATGTTTGGGTGAAATAGAGCCAGCGTTAGCAAAATTGAGGTGAACGTGAGCACAATATTGATGTAACTTAATAAAAAAGCGCCAATCAGGCTAGTGATCAAAGCGAAAAACAACGCAATCCGAGCTGAGCGCAGACTCACCATACCGTGCGAGATTGGATTGGGATCAGATTCAGAAGGCGAAAAGGTATCCACAGGAGCATTGCTTATGTGTTTGTAGACCTGGGCAAAACAGTAGATCGCCAGGTTGGTTGCAAAGGCAAGTGCAATGGTCGCCAAAGCAGGCGCCTTGCTCACCAGGCTTCCAAGAAGACTACAAAACAGAACAAAAGGCAGTCCTTCGGGCAAGCCAAGCAGGTTGAAGAATGAATTCCACTTTTTTTGTTTCATCTCTGAAATTGAGTATACCAATCTTTTTACCGAAACACCGATCGTACAGGGGTGTCCTCACCACGTATTACATCTGACCAGAAGTCTGCAAGAATTATGAGATTTGTCGTTGAAATTATGCTAAAAAAGCTGATCTGGCATTAGAATTGTCATATTGGAAAAGGAGAACGCATGGACTTTGACCTGTTTATCGACCGAAAGCCTACCGAAAGTTTAAAATGGAATTGTTATCCTGAAGATGTCATTCCGCTTTGGGTGGCGGATACGGACTTCAGGTGCCCACCGGCAGTGATCGAAGCACTGCATAATCGGGTTGACCATGGCATTTTTGGTTATGGTCAAACCCCGAATGGGCTTGACGAGGTAGTTATCGATCGGTTTGGACGTCTCTATGATTGGCAACTTAGTCCTGATCAGATTTGCTATGTTCCAGGAATTGTGACCGGTTTTACGATCATGCTGCGGGCGTTGTGCAAAAAGGGTGATGCGGTAATTTTTCAATCCCCGGCTTATCCGCCATTCATCGAATCGCCAAAAAGCTCTGGTTTGATTGGCATACAAAATCCAATGTTTCTTGATGACGAAGAGATTTTTCGAATAGATTTTGATCTGTTCGAACGCCAAATTATTGAAAACAAAGTCAAGGTTTACATTTTGTGTAACCCCCAAAACCCAACTGGCAGGGTTTTCACCAAAGAAGAATTGCTGAAGTTGTCTGAAATTTGCTTACGCCATCATGTGATTATCTGTTCAGATGAGATTCATTGTGACATCATCTACGATGACCATAAACACATCCCGATTGCCTCTCTGGACCCGGAGATTTCCAAAAACACCGCTACTTTTCTGGCTCCTAGCAAAACCTATAACATCGCAGGTTTACATGCTTCGGTTTCGGTTATCCAGGATGAAGAATTACGCA
>DOEX01000228.1:8335-16016 GCA_003532515.1 Anaerolineaceae bacterium
AAACCGGAAGGGACCTTCCTGGCTTGGCTGGATTGCCGGGAATTGGGTCTAAAAGGAGACTTGCAAAAATATTTCCTGGAGAACGCGAAGGTTTGTATGAATGATGGTTGTACATTCGGCGAAGCAGGCGAGGGATTTTTAAGACTCAATTTTGGTTGTACACAGGCTGTCTTGAAGCAAGCACTTAAAAGAATGGCAGCGGCAATTCGAAATATTTAGTTGTTTCGATCTATTGTAAAACGATCATTCCTCATACCGGTCACGAACACCAACGTGTTCCTTAAAGACCGGTGTAAGTCGAACTCACTCGATTTAGCCGCTACGCTCTCGAGCCCTCTTTAAGGAGAAGGCTTTTTCCTCATTGTGCCAGCGTCTCCGCTGAGCAAGTGGACTTCACTTCGTCCTTCAATTTCACCAAATCATCCCACGATTCGTCTGAAATACGACAAAAAAAAGCCAGCTCAATGGCTGACTTTTTCTGTTTGAGTGGTTGACCTTTTATTCTTCTACCAACACAACATCGGCAGCTTGCTTTCCACGAGGACCATCTTCGATGGTAAATTCCACTTTCTGTCCTTCTTTCAAGCGTTTGTAGCCTTCCATCTTGATAGCAGAGAAATGGACAAAAACATCATCACCATTCTCTAAACCAATAAAACCGTACCCTTTGGGGGCGCTGAACCATTTGATGGTTCCAATACTTCTTTCAGACATCTCTTACTCTACTTTCTTAAAACTAGTCGTTACCTCAAATCAAGGCAATTTAATTTATCACTTCCTCCCACATTCGTCAAGGACCTCATAATTAACTCTTCCCACATAGATCAGTGAGTTTCGCAGTTAGCAAGGATACAAAAACACCACTTTTACACAGTTTTTCTTTACTAGTCGCAGCGGAAGGTATAATTAGTTTGAAAACAGGTTAAAATGCAAGATTCCACAGGTTATCGCAACAACTCTCAATATCTGAGCACCAGACAATACCAGGACTCTGGTAATTTGACATCCCGTATTCAAATACATCAAAAATTCAGCACTGGGCAGCAAAGCTGGTATGAGTTTGTCTACGAATTGGCTGCAATAAAGGCGGACACGAAAGTGCTGGAGCTTGGCTGTGGAGCCGCATCACTCTGGCGCTCTGTCATGAACCGACTGAACGAAAACACTCGGATTACATTAAGTGACTTTTCTCCTGGCATGATCAAAGATGCCGCCAATAACATGGCAAGGGACCGGCGCTTCCACTTTGTTTGCATGGATAGCATGAATGTCACTTTTCCTGCGGTTACTTTTGACCTGGTGGTGGCAAATCACATGCTCTATCATGTGCCGTCTATCCCTCAGGTACTGAGACAAGTTTCCGAATTGCTTACTCCTGGGGGAAGGTTCATGGCAGCAACAAACGGACCTGAGCACATGATCGACCTGGATATTCTGCTTGAGAAATTTTCCCAACGATTGGATAAAAGCCACGGCATGTCGAGTAATTTCAACCTGCTAAATGGTGAAAAACAGTTAAGAGAGTTTTTCTCAAAGATCGAATTGCACTTGTATTCCAGCGATCTGTGGGTCACGAATGCACAACTACTGACCAATTACGCTTACTCTACCCCCTTGGTAAAAGAGAAATTGGGGAATGAAGGCAAGCCTGAAATGACGACGTTTTTCCAACGCCGGATTGACCACTACGGCGGCATAGTGATCCGAAAACAAACCGGGGTCTACCTGGCGAAAGATCCGATTTAACAAATCAGCGCAGCGCCGAGACGATCAAAGTCACGGCAGAAATCACCACGCAATAAACTGCAAAACCATAGAAGCTGTTTTTCTTGACATAGTTTAACAGCCAGCGGATCGAGAGATATCCGATCACTCCTGCTATCACAAAGCCAAGGATCAGTATCGGCAAAAAGTCGAGGAAAAATTCGGCTTGCACCAGATCGATGACTGAAAGCAATCCGGCTGCCAGCATGATCGGGATGGAAAGCAAGAAGGAGAACCGAGCGGCTGCTTCGCGGGTGAAACCTTTGAAAAGTCCGCCGGAGATGGTAGCACCTGAACGGGAAATCCCGGGGAAGATCGCCAGAGCCTGGAAAACGCCGACCAGCAGCGAATCCTGCCAGGTCAGTTTATCCAGGTTTTTCCGTTTTTTGGTTAAAAATTCTGCCAGGACAAGCAAAATTGCGGTTCCTAAAAGTAAAATCGCGGTAATTCTGGGACTACCGAAAGCCTCTTCAACAGTATCTTTTAGCAACATACCAGCCAACCCGGCCGGAATAGTACCCAAAACGATATACCAACCCAAACGACTGTCCGCTTCTCTGAATGGCGCTTTTTCTTTGATACCTTGTATGACCGACCTGAAAATTGCTACCAGGTCTGACCAAAAATAAATTATCACCGCCACCAGGGTACCCAGCTGCACCAAAACGTCAAAAACAAAGGCTTTGTTTGGGTCAAGCGCCCAGTTGAACAAATAAGGAACGATCACCAGGTGAGCAGAGGAAGAGATCGGTAAAAATTCGGTCAAACCCTGGATGATACCTAAAATAATTGCTTGGATGAAATTCATAATTACCTTTCAGGAGTGCGGGGAATGTTTAGCTTCGCCATGGCTTCATCCGCGAATGCTTGCAGGTGTCCTTCGAAGATTGCCTGGCGCAGGTCGCGCGCTAACTGGAGCAGGGTATGCAGGTTATGGATCGAAAGCAGGGTGGCTGCCAGCATCTCTTTGGCAACGATCAGGTGGCGAAGATAGGCGCGGGTGAAGGTGCGGCAGGTGTAACAGGTGCACTGTTCATCGATTGGTCGTCGGTCTTCGGCGAAGGTCGCGTTCATCATGTTGAGTCTGCCGGACATGGTCATGGCGCTGTTGTGGCGTGCCAGCCGGGTGGGCAGCACGCAGTCGAAAATATCGATCCCACGCAACACACCTTCAATCAGATCTTCCGGCGTACCAACCCCCATGAGATAACGGGGTTTGTTAGCCGGTAGGACCTCATTGACCACTTCGATGCTGTGGTACATCTCGGCTTTGGTTTCGCCAACCGAAAGCCCGCCAATAGCGTGACCAGGGAAGCCCATGGCACTGATGGCGCGCGCTGATTGCTCGCGCAGATCGTCAAAGATACCACCCTGGACAATGCCAAAAAGAGCCTGGTCATCACGTTTTTTCGCATCCAGGCAGCCCTGTGCCCAACGATGGGTGCGTTCCATCGCCTGCTCAACATAAGAGCGGTTATTGGGGTCAGAGCATTCATCAAAAGCCATGATGATATCCGCGCCAAGGTTTTCCTGGATTTGGATCGAACTTTCAGGTGTCAGGCGTTTCATCGAGCCGTCGATATGCGATTTGAAGGTCACACCATCTTCATCCACCTTGCGCATATTCGACAGGGAAAAAACTTGGAAACCGCCCGAATCGGTCAGCATCGGTTTGTGCCACTGCATGAACTCGTGCAGTCCGCCCATCCTGGCTACCCGTTCGTCGCCGGGGCGCAAAAAGAGGTGGTAGGTGTTGGAGAGTACCAACGTGGCACTCAACTCTTCCAATTGGGCGGGAGTGATCGCTTTGACGGTTGCCTGGGTTCCGACTGGGGCAAAAACTGGAGTTTGCAGAACGCCGTGAGGGGTAGTGAACTCGCCCGCGCGGGCATTGCCATCTTGTGCGACGATTTTGAAGTCGAAAAGACCGGTTTGGTCGATATTTGAAAGTTGGCTATCGTTATTCATAAGTTGCAAAAATCCTGCACCTATTGTACCTGTATTGTTTGGGCCTATGTCGTGGACAGACATCGATAATCGAAAACTTTGCTCTATCAAAGAACAATAAATCCGGCAAATAAAATTGAAGTGGTTTTATATGCGTTTGACAAACAAAAAAAAATATTGTATCCTATAAATAATTCGTAAGTTCAAGTTTGATAGTAATAATGAGAGGGAGACATTATGAGCAATAAAACAGGAAACAATCGAGTTGTTGGAATTACAGTTATTGTGATAGGGATTATCGGGTTGGTGTATCTTTGGAGCACTTTCCTTGGTAAGTCTAAAGAACAAGAAAGTAATCTTGATACCACAATAAGCAGCCAACCTGAACTGCAACTAAACAAGGACCAGGATGAAGTGAATGAGAAGGTAAATTTCTCGGGCAGGACTGCAGCTTCTTCTGGTATGACCATGGAAGTACTGAGCATGGAACCTAAAGATGATAACGTGTCGGTAGAAGTGCGCTGGCAAATGACCGATTGGCGGGATTGGAAGATCAGCAAGGCTTCCCTTAACATTGATGGTCAGGAATACAATTACGCTGGGTACGACCTGGTCGAGGGCTTGTTCCACTATCGAGATGGCAGTGCCTGTCATGTTTCGATGAACCATGATGTGGTAGAGAAAGAATGTTCCCCAGCCATGATAGAAGAAGCTCCCTACCGGGTTGACCGCTTGAAATTTAAAGATGTTCCCCACGATTTTCTCCAAAAATCGGTCATTCTTAAAATTACCGAAGTAAATAGTATTCCAAATGAAAGCCAATATTGCGAAGAACTTGATGTTGATACAATTGCGAAACTGATGCAGGCGGAATTCCCTGGCATCGAATTAGAGTGCTTCCAGGATCCGGGAATGAATTGGTCTCGAATCGCCGAGAATACCCCTTACACGAATAACGACAAAGCCATTGATACTTTCCGCCAATTGGTGGGCGAAGCATTACAGGGGAGAATTGCTGGAATTTGGAAGTTTGACCTGTCAGATTAGATTCGACAACTAGAGAGAATGAGGTGGCTTCCGAGCCACCTCTTCAATAGTTTGTTTTAGCAGAGTTGCTCTTTACATCCAATCCTTTTCCGTTACATCTACTCGTACGTTCGCAGAGTCAGGCTCCCACAGCGTGTTACAGGTTCGGGCGATGAAGGCGAGGTCGTGTGCCACCAGCAGCATCTCGCTGATGTCAAATTAGAGTTTACTGGCGATGATCTTGGACAGAGTCATCTTTTATCTTCCATTAGCGCCTACAAGTTCAACATTCTCACTGTCATTCAGGGTCAAGGTGACATTCCTTGACACTGATTTGTAACATGATGGATCCTTTATATTAATCTGTCAGCGGCTTCGTTTGCTACTTCTCTAAAAACAGTGGTTTATGCAATTCCAACGACGTCAAATAAGGTCGGTAGCCAAGAGCGGTGTAGAGGCGCATGGCTCCAGTGGGGTTTTGCGTATCAGCAGTGAGTGCGACCTCGTCCATATTGAGTAGTTTGAACATCGCCATGGAACGGCAGATTAGGGCGCTGGCAATACCGCGACCGCGCCATTCTCTTCGTACAGAAATTGCCTCGGTGTAGCCGCGCTGGCGACCTTCCAATTCGTTTTCTTCCAGTGAGATGTAGTTTTGTACTGATCCCACCACCTCGTCACCATCCCAGGCAACCTGCCATAGAATGGGTTGAAAGTTTGGGCTTGCCAAATAACCCTGGTACCATTCTTCGGTCGGGTCTGAAGCGCCATATTCATCCTGAAAAGCATCATTTGAAGCGTCCCAGATCTTGCGATAGTCTTTTGGCAAAACCGGGCGGACAGTGATTCCCTCTGGCACGAGCCATTCGGGCAAGATCGACCAGATCGCGGCTCATGGAATGGTAGTAGCGCTTTATCTCATACCCTGATCCCTTTATGATGTTGAAGCGAGTTAGGTCGGTTTCTCGGCAGAAAGCCAGGAAAAAACCTGTGTTGCCCTCCGGAAGAGTGGCGGCATAATGCCGTCCGCGCGACTCGCCCCACTCGATCAGGGCTTGTTCAATGCCCTTTGCTTGCCAGGCTGGGTCGACCCTGAACATGATGGCGTAGGAATACTTTTTATTGGAGATCTGCCGCTCCCAGAAGAAACGGCAAAAAGCAACGGTTTGCCCTTTGACTTCAACAAAAATCAGGTCGTCATGCGGATCGCAGTTACTCAGGTTGGCAAATTCTGCTTCCAGGCTTTTAAGCGTGGTTTCGCCCGAATATTGCCCGGCAGTATGCAGCTTCTGATAGATTGCCAACATCTTCGGGTAATCAGTTTCGCCGGCAAAATGGCGGAAGATTAACCCGTCAATCTTGGGCGCATTGTTGAGTGGATAAACTTCTATCGTATTCATTTTTTTCTCTTTCTTAATTCTACTTTGCACTTACCGTTTTCTAGCAATAGTTAACAAAAAAAAACACGGGATTGGATTGCCCGTGGTTCTGTTGATTTGATTAGGGTTTGAAATCAGCGAACAGGCGCAATCCGGCCTTTGCCAAAGTCACCACTGGAAACGGCACTCTGCATCACAAAGGTGTTTAAGTCGAATTTACTGTTCATGAAAGTTATTCTAAAACAAACAGTACTTAAGTCAAGTAATTAAACATATTTTGTATATACTACTTTTGCAAAGCTATCATTCCGTTAATTACCAGCGTTTGGTGATTGAATAAATATACCTGTAAGTGATATACTTTTACCTCGTGGATATTAATACATACTCAACCTGGCTCGAAATTGACCTTAACGCCTTAAAGAATAACGTGGCGGAAGTGATTAAGATGACTGGGCGGGACGTGATGGCTGTGATCAAAGCCAACGGTTACGGTCACGGCATGCGCCCAATTGCGCAAGCTTGCGTGGCTGGAGGGGCGACCTGGTGCGGCGTAGCTCGCATAGAAGAAGCCCTGGTTCTGCGCCGGGCTGGCATCTCCAACCGCATTTTAGTGTTGGGTTTTACGCCTGCATCCAAGATCCCTGAAGCTATCGAAAACAACATCACTGTGGCGATTTTCAACGCTGAACTAGCTCAAACCTACCTCGAATATGTCCGTATTCATGGTGGTACTTTACGCGCCCATGTTAAAGTTGAAACTGGAATGGGTAGACTGGGTATGCCGGTGGAGGTCGTTGCTCCTTTTTTAAGAGCTCTCAAAAACTCGCCTATCCAGATAGAAGGAATTTTCACTCACTTTGCACGTGCAGATGAAGCCGATTCAGATTCAACTCCTGAGCAGATTCGCCTTTTTAATAGTCTGCTCCATGATTTAGACCAGCAGGGACTGAAACCCGAAATAGTTCACGCAGCCAATTCTGCTGCGATCTTGAATTTCCCTGCTTCTTACTATGACCTCACTCGTCCTGGCGACTTGATCATGGGCATGTCGCCTATTGAAGGCAAACCATTACCCGCCCAATTCAAACCGGTCCTGACATGGAAAGCCAGGCTCATCTCCTTGCGAACATTTCCGGCTGGACAAGGGATCAGTTATGGTTCAAAATACGTGACCAGCAAAGAGGAACGCATTGGTGTGATACCAATTGGGTACGGCGATGGTTTCAGGCGGGTGGACGGACAACAAGCTCTGGTAGGTGGCAAACGAGTCAACATTGTTGGACGGGTTTGCATGGACCAATGTATGCTGCAGCTTGATGATGTGCCTGACGCCAAGATAGGAGACGAGGTGGTACTGGTTGGGGGACAGGGGTCAGAATTTATCACCATTGATGAGGTTGCCCAACGCTGGGGGACGATCAATTATGAAGTGGTTTGCGGTTTGGCAGAACGCCTGCCCAGGATTTATATAGAATAATGACCCAACTGATTCAAGCTGAGTTTCATTGCCATTCCAATTATTCTCCCGACAGCCTGGTAACGCTTGAAGAAATAATTCAAAC
>DOEX01000229.1 GCA_003532515.1 Anaerolineaceae bacterium
GCCGGCGGGCTGCTCAGCCTTGCCCACGCTCTCGTCACCATCCATTTCCAGGCCGACCAAACCGTCAGCGGTCTTTCGCTCACCTTCCTCGGCACTGGTCTGGCATTGGTTCTGGGCGATGGGCTCACCGGCATGACCGCCCCCGTCATCCCCAGCTTCACCATCCCCCTCCTTTCCCAGATCCCCTGGCTTGGACCCGTCCTTTTCGCCAACCACAACCTGCTGGTCTATTTTGGCTATTTGCTCGTGCCGATCACCTCGTACTACATCCACAAAACCCGCCCGGGGCTGCATCTGCGCGCCGTAGGCGAAAACCCTGCCGCCGCCGACACTCTGGGCGTCAACATCTACCGCACGCGCTACCTCTACACCTTCATCGGCGGATGTTTTGCCGGGCTGGCTGGGGCTGCCATCAGCGTCGCCATCGCTCCCGGATGGTATTCCAACCTGACGGTCAACGGACAGGGCTGGATCGCCGTCGCGCTGGTCATTTTTGCGCATTGGAACCCATGGCGTGTTGCCCTGGGGGGCTACCTGTTTGGAGTCCTGCGGCGCTTCACGCTCGACCTGCAGGGACCGCGCCTGCTGTTTGGGCTGGAAAACCCCTTTTTCTTTAACACCAATCTGGTCTTCTTTTTGCAGATGGCGCCCTATATTCTCACCATCATCGCCCTCATCTGGGGCAGTTCCGCAGCCCGCAAGAAGCGCATCGGCTCCCCCGCCGCCCTGGGCGTGCCGTATCAGAGAGGGGAAAGAGGGTTGTAAGTCATTACCACCCCCTCTTTAGAGGGGGAATTAAAGGGGGTGATAGCTCATAGTCTTTCGTAGGCCGGTCTGTCCAGCGCTCTTTCCGCTGGTTTCCGATCCCTGCCCTGTTGAGGGCCTGTCCTGTTGAGGATTCAACCCGGCTTTTTGTTGCCTTCCCACCCCCTCTTAAGACTGACCTGCCCCGCAACGAAGTTGTGGGGTGCGTCCCGTTTGTGGGAGTGGGCGAAGTCCAGCCACAGGCTGGTTCGGTGAAACCGGGGGGTGACTGCTTGCGTGCCGTAGGCATTGGTTGTAGCTGTTCCCTGATCCCTGCCTGCCCTGTGTAAGGGTTCCCTGCCTGCCCTGTGTAAGGGTTCCCTGCCTGCCCTGCTAAGGGTTCCCTGATCCCTGCCTGCCCTGCTAAGGGTTCCCTGACCTTTTTACACTTTTTACACTATTTACACTATTTACACTGTTTTTTGATGGCACAGAAAGGCAAATCCACTGTAAAAACTGGCAGAGGTCATCGCGGGCCGAAGCGTGGCGATCTCGATTTTTAATGTGCGGCATTCCAGGTCAGCTCTGCCCCTAATCATAGCACAAATGTTCTGTTTTGGGAAGAGAATAGTACGAAAAGTTCAGACGCAGTAGGGGCGGGTTCGGAACCCGCCCGTACGTTTGCTAATTAAACCCATACGTTTGCTAATTAAACCCATACGTTTGATATTTATAACTATGGCAATGCAGTCCAGTAATCCGCTAATTTATCGGCTTGTTCGAGCACTTTGTTTACCGAGACGGTATACTCTCGCGTGGCGGGATCGTCTGGTGGGTATTTGTATTTTCGCAGAAGGCGTTTGACCAACACGCGCAGTTTCGCCTGCACGCTCTCCTTCAACTGCCAGTCAATTGTCGTGTTTTTGCGGACGCTATCGGTCAATTCCACCGCAATCTGGCGTAAAACTTCATCACCCAGCAAAGATTCTGCATTAGGGTTGTCTGCCAGGGCGTCATAAAAAGCCAGTTCATCTGGAGCCAGCCCCAAATCTTCACCTCGCTTATCTGCCTGCCGGATTTCCTGTGCCAGCTGGATCAGTTCTTCAATCATTTTTACCGAGTCGATCAGTCCGCTCTGATAGCGCTTTACCGCCTCTGCCAGCATCTCGGAAAACTTGCGTTCCTGGGTATAGTTCAACCTGCCGCGAGTTTTAATCTCATCTGCCAGGAGTTTCTTCAGTAGTTCGAGCGCCAGATTTTTGCGATCCATATCCTTGATTTCAGCCAAAAATTCATCAGATAGTATGGAAATATCGGGTTTGCGGATACCAGCCGCGTCAAAGATATCCACCACCTCTTCTGAGATAATGGCGTCGTTGACGATTTTGCGGATTTCCATTTCAATTTCGGAAAATGGACGTGCATGACCACCCCCGCTGAACTTGACAAATCGGGCTTTGATCGCCAAAAAGAAAGCCAGGTCGTCCCTGATTTCCAGTGCTTTAGGATGCGGCACCGCCAGACCATAAGCTTTGCGCAGACGCAGCAGGTTTTCTTTGAAGCGATCAGTGCCTGTAAGCAATTTATCGCCTTGTTGGATGTCACTCAGCGATGCGATGTGGTTGGCAGCATCAAGAATGAAATTGAGTTTTTGCGCAGGTGGGAGGGTGAAATATTGGCGGTAGTCGAACCTACCAAACATATCCCGCACAATTTCGAATTCGCGCAGCATGATCTTAACGGCTGCTTCCTGGTCCAACGCGATCTCTCCCCTGCCGTGTCCATCAGTGTAGATTGCCAACGCCTGTTTCAAGTCCTGGGCAATGCCGATGTAATCCACAATCAGACCACCGGTTTTCTCCCCAAACACACGGTTGACCCTCGCTATTGCCTGCATCAGGGTGTGTCCGTTCATGGGCTTGTCCAGATACATGGTGTCTAATGGTGGGGCGTCAAAGCCGGTCAAAAACATGTCACGCACGATCAGCAGCTGCAGGTCGTCCTGGTCGTTGCGCAGACGATCGCCAATCTTCTTTCGGCGTTCTTTGTTGCGAATATGTTCCTGCCATCTCAGCGGGTCACTCGCAGAGCCAGTCATAACGATCTTGATCTTACCTTCAGCATCAGCCGGGTGGTGCCAATCGGGACGCAAGCGCACAATTTCGTCATACAGTTCCACGCAGATGCGCCGGCTCATGCAAACGATCATGCCTTTGCCACCGGTAGAGCTTCGTCGGGCTTCAAAATGCTCAACGATGTCCTGGGCGACCTGGCGTAAACGGGGCGCGGAACCAACCACCGCTTCCTTGCCTGTCCACCTGGCGTAATTTTTCTGCTTTTCTGTCAGCTCTTCGTCTTCGGTGATTTCGTCAATGCGTTGATCGAGGAGTTTCTGATCCTCTTCCGATAACGAAATTTTCGCCAACCGACTTTCATAATAAATCGGCACGGTGGCGCCGTCTTCAACCGCCTGCTGAATGTCATAGACATCCACGTAATTTCCAAAGACCGCCTGGGTGTTTTTGTCCTCTTTCTCAATAGGTGTGCCAGTGAAGCCGATGAAAGTGGCGTTGGGCAAGGCATCGCGCATGTGGCGGGCGAAACCATCAATAAAATCATACTGGCTGCGGTGGGCTTCATCGGCAATCACCACCACGTTGCGCCGCAGGGTGAGCGCTGGCAAGGTTTCATATCCATTTTCAGGGAAAAACTTTTGGATGGTGGTGAAAACGATTCCACCTGAAACCACCTGCAGCAGCTGCCTCAGGTGTTCACGGCTTTCAGCCTGGACGGGGCTCTGGCGCAGCAATTGCTGGCAGCCGGCGAAGGTATCAAACAGCTGCTGGTCGAGATCGTTGCGGTCAGTCAGCACCACGATGGTGGGGTTGCTCATGGCAGGTTCCAGCACCAGCTTGCCAGCATAAAAGACCATCGAGAGGCTCTTACCGCTGCCCTGGGTATGCCAGACCACTCCACCACGCTTATCTCCCTGCTCCTGGTCATGCACGCTGGGTAGGTCGTAATCAACAGGGTGTGTACGTGTAGTTTTCCTGCCGCTGTCCTGGGCAGAAGCACGTAGAGTCGATTCGATAGCTTTATTGACCGCAAAATATTGGTGATAGGCAGCCAGTTTTTTGACCGTACCTTCCCGCGTTCGTTCAAAAACCAAAAAATGACGGATCAAGTCCAGCAGCCGGCCCTTGCTCAGCATGCCCTCGATTAGAGGCTGCAGCTCAGATTGGGTGCGCGAGTCGACCACTGAGTTGCCATCCACGCTTTTCCATTGCATAAAGCGGCTGTATTCACTGCTGATTGTGCCGGCGGCTGCCGACCAGCCGTCGCTGATGACCTCAAAAGCATTGTAAGGGAAGAGGGATGGGATGACCGTATGATAAGTGAGCAGTTGGTTGTAGGCTTTTTCGAGATTGGCTTGTTCGTCCACCGCGTTTTTCAATTCAAATACCACCAAAGGCAGACCATTGACGAATAAGACGATATCTGGGCGGCGGTTTTCCTGGATGGAAGTGTGGATGCCGGACGTATCCAGCAAAGTGTACTGGTTGACCGCCAGGAATTCGTTGTTGGGTCCGGCGGGGTTGTGCCAGTCGATCAACCAGACCTTATCAGTGCGGCTTTTGCCATCGCCAATGCCAAATTTGACGTCCACGCCGTTGATAAGCAGGTTGTGAAAGTATTCATTCTTATCAATCAGCTGACCAAAAGGCAGGCGCAGAACCTGTTTGAAGGCATCCTCACGGGCTGATGCCGGAATGTGAGGGTTGATGCGGTCGATAGCATCTTTGACCCGCCTGGTGAGCAGTATGTCTGTCAGCTCGCGTTCTTTGAAGATACCGTCAGTCAGGTCAGGTCCAAACGCCACCTGGTAGCCGTTGAGTTCTTTCAACAAGTCGAGTGTGCATTGTTCGATTTCGGATTCGTTCAGGATCATGGTTTACCCCCTGGGTAATAGCTTCCTAAGGATTGGCGTTGTAGGGGCGGGTTCGGAACCCGCCCGTACGGAACTTGCTCCAACCAGATATGGT
>DOEX01000063.1 GCA_003532515.1 Anaerolineaceae bacterium
CCATGGCTTACCAGGAATTTGAGAAACTGATGGAAATGTATCCTGACGATGTACGCCTGGTCTACCGTGCTCTACCCCTCATCAGCATCCACCCCAACGCAAAGGTGGCCGCTCAGGCTGCCGAAGCTGCGGGCGCCCAGGGCAAATTCTGGGAAATGTACTCGGCGCTCTTCACGAAGCAAGGCGACTGGAGCGGCCTGACCAGCGAAGAATTCCTGGCATGGCTGGCAGCCGAAGCTGAAACACTCGGTTTGGACGTAGACCAGTTCTCACAGGACACTTCGAGTGAGGATCTTCAGAATAAAATTCAGGGTGAAATCGACTACGCCAACAGCATTGGACTGGGTTCCACCCCAACAGTGCTCATCAATGGCCGCCCAGTCAGCAATTGGCAGGCTTCCGGCATTAAACCCATCATCGAAGTGGTCAAAATTGAAGACAGTCTGATGAAAGAATGTCCACCGTGGGTGATTGATGTGGAAAAAACCTACACTGCCACCATCACAACCGAAAATGGCGATATGACCTTCGAGCTCTACCCCGAATATGCTCCACTGGCAGTGAACTCCTTTGTGTATCTGGCGCGTGAAGGCTTCTATGATGGTGTTACTTTCCATCGCGTCTATCACGACTTCATGGCGCAGACTGGCGACCCCACCGGCACCGGTTGGTCTGGCGCTGGTTATCAGTACCGTGAAGAAATTGTGGATGAGCTGACCTTCGACGATCCTTACATGCTTGGCGTTGCCCGCAGCCAGGCAGAGGCTACCAGCGGCAGCCAATTCTTTATCACTTACGTGCCTTACCCAACGCTGAACGGTCTGTATACCATCTTTGGCAAGCTGGTGGATGGTGTGGATGTGTTCGAGATGATTACTGAACGCGATGCGGATCAAAACCCCGATGCGCCACTGGGAGATAAAATCCTCAGTATTACCATCACTGAAGAATGAGCCTGGAGCAAGACACTAAGGAAAAATACTATGACAGGATTGATATCGCCCAGCTGGCGGTATCAGTCCTTGTCTTTTTTCTGAGCCTGATCTGGATCGGGCTTGTAGGGCTGGCAGCCTTCGGGGAAGTCAGCATGGCTTACGGAGATAGCCTTGCAATTGAGCCGGGTATGCTGATTAATTTGATGCTGACAGGGCTTGTTTTTCTGGCAATTACGCTTGTTTCGATCGTAACGACAATTCAAAAAATCACAGGGAACGCTAAAACTATCAATCGCTCTGGGGGTAAAGTACTGTTCTGGGCAACTGCCGGGCTTGTGCTGGTCTTTGGACTGGCAGCACTCGCGTGTCTTGCATCTCCGGAAATAAAATCCATTGCATTGGCAATTCTGGCAGTGCTGGGAATTGCAATTCCGGTTTTCATGCTTTTGCGGGTCGGAGCACGCTATCAAAAAAGCCCAAACCCCAAACGCGATTCTGGCATTCTGACCTTCTCAATCGGGATTTCTACTCCCTTCATCCTTCTGATGGAGGTCTTGGTAATCATTTTCCTGTTGATCGTGTTTGTATCAGGCTTGTATGGCAAGCCAGAATTTATGGATCTCTTCAATAACATTCTAAACAATCCTGCTGCCCTCCAAAATGACCCCACCAGTTTGTTTTCAGAGTTCGAGAACATAATCAACCTTCCTGATTTAATGGGTTGGCTGCTGCTGGTGGTTGCCGGCATCATGCCGCTGGTTGAAGAACTCTTCAAGACTCTGGGCGTATGGCTGCTCAAGGTCCGCAATCCTAACCCGGCAGAGAGCTTCCGGATTGGATTGCTCAGTGGCGGGGGATTCGCGCTGTTTGAGGGGCTGCTGAGCGTTAACTCGCTCCAACTAAACTCCCTCGGCTTTGCAGAATGGGCTGGGTTGATCCTGGGTAGATTTGGCGGCAGCCTTCTCCATATTCTGGCGGGCGGAATCGTTGGCCTGGCAATTGGTAAACTCTGGCAGGACCGCAAGCTTATCTCATTGCTGCTTTCTTACCTGGCAGCCTGGCTGCTGCATGCTGCCTGGAATGCATTGGCGATCTTCGGAGGCATCAATCCACTCATAAGCGAGGCGAATGTGCTGGCTGTTTGGTCATATATCGGACTCGTGCTGCTAATTTTTGGCATGCTGTTGGCTTTCTTCGGTCTGATAAGAAAAGCGCAGATAGCAAGCGCCTTTCCACTTTACCCCACCAGGTTGGAGGGTTAGGTTATGGAACGTCAGCGTGTAATGAGACTGTTACAATTTTTGGTTGATCGTCTGGTTGACCTAAAGGTCACAGGCGGCGAGAACGTGAAGGATGGAAGGCCTTACATTGTCGCCACCAGCCACATCAGCCGTCTGGATACGCCCTTCCTGATGCTTTCAACGCAGCGGCAGGACATTATTGCCATGGTAGCCAGAGAATACGAAAAGGCGCCTTTTTTCGGCTGGTTCTTGGAAAAACTTGGTGTGATCTGGATCTCGCGTGACGAATATGATCTCGGCGCCTTTCGCGAAGCATCAGAAAGAATCAAGAATGGTTGGATTGTGGGAATCGCGCCGGAGGGAACGCGCTCTAAAACACAGCAGCTCCTGGAGGGCAAGCCGGGGGCGTCTTTGCTGGCGATTCGCAACCAGGTCCAGGTAATTCCCGCGGCAGTACTCGGTTCGACCCAGGTCATTCATAGCATTTTGCGCCTGAAGAGAGCAAAGGTGGAAGTGCGCTTTGGAAAACCTTTCATGCTGCCTCAGGCGAGTGAGGAAAGAACCAACAAAGCCCTGCTGCAGCAGGCAACCGATGAAATCATGTGCCGTATTGCTCTGTTGCTGCCAGAAGAACGCCGCGGTTTTTATGCCAACCATCCACGCCTGATAGAATTGAAATCCGAACAGGATACCCCGTAGTTATCTGAGATCTTTCCAGAAGGAGAACCCCCATGATCCCAATCCGTGATGAAATAAAGACCCACCGAACCCCAATTGTCAATTATGTCTTGATCCTGATCAATGTGGCGGTCTTTTTGTGGACTTGCTTTTTCAATGCAAATCCTGATGCCGTTTATTCCGAATTTGCCCTTTTCCCGTACAAGATTCAACAAGGTCTCGACGTGGGCGATATGCGCGATATTCTCACCAGCATCTTCCTGCATGCCGGTTGGTTCCACCTGCTGGGAAATATGCTCTATCTGTGGATTTTTGGTGATAACATCGAAGACCGGCTGGGGCATCTCCGGTATTTGCTTTTCTACCTTGCGGGTGGTGTGTTTGCGGCTTTTGCTCACTACTTCACCAACCCTTCTTCCGCTATCCCAACGGTTGGCGCCAGCGGTGCTATAGCCGCAGTGTTGGGGGCTTACCTGGTGATTTATCCGCAGAGCCGCATCTATACTTTTATTCCGATAGGCTTCTTTGCCAGGCTCACGCTTGTGCCTGCAGTTGTCGTTTTGACTTTATGGTTTATTATGCAGCTGTTTAGCGGGGTTGGTTCGCTGGGGCTGGGTGACCAGGTCGGCACAGCTTATTGGGCGCATATCGGAGGTTTTGTTTTCGGTCTTCTGATAGGTCTTTTCTTCAAAAAACGTGGTCGCAAGCCAATTCCCGCACCACCCAGTTGGAACTGAGCCAAAAGGGAAACTGGTAGGCATTTATTAATACAACTGTAACTTGCGCAAAATGGGGACATTCATAGTATAATATCGTACCGGCGTTAAGGAGGTTTCAGGCTTTCGAGGCGCATTTTGTATTAACCCAGCCCGATTTGGGATTAGAGAAAATGTATTAAGGACAATTGTAATTATGCCAAGCTCATACTTGACCCGCGAGGGATTTGAAAAATCAGAACTTGAACTGGAATTTCTGCGTAAAGTCAAACGCAAGGAAGTTGCTCAGCGTTTACAGGATGCAATGGAAGACGGCGAGCTGATCGAAAACGCGGAATACGAAGCTGCTAAAAATGAACAGGCTTTCACCGAAGGCCGTATCAAGGAGCTGGAACTCCTGCTTGCCAACGCCCACATCATTGAAGATGGCGAAAACGAGCACGGTCTCGTAACGGTTGGTTCAAAAGTGACAATCTGCGAAGAAGGCGGCGAGCCTGAATCGTATAAGATAGTTGGTCCCGTTGAGGCAAACCCCCGCGAAAGACGAATTTCTAACGAATCCCCCATTGGTCGGGCTTTGCTTAACCATCGTGTTGGTGATAAGGTTAAAATTGAAGCTCCGGGTGGTGCTTACACCGTCGAGATTCTCAAGAGCGAGTAATCGTCAGAATTCTCAAAGCCCCACCCAATATCGCGGTGGGGCTTATTTTAATGTAAAGGACGAACCATGCTAACAGACAACTTTTCCGAACTTGAAAACCTGCGCCTGGAAAAAATGCAGCAATTACGCCAGGATGGGATTGAACCTTACCCGACCCGCTCTTACAAGAACAGCAGCAATGCTGAGGCCATCAAAGCCTTCGAAGCACGCGAGGCAGCTGGCGAGCCAGAGGAACTCAAGCTGACCCTGGCGGGCCGCTTGCGCGCTATCCGCAACATGGGTAAGCTTTCGTTTGCCCATATCGAAGATCGCAGTGGCAAAATCCAGCTCTTTATGCGAATCAACGAACTCGGGCAGGAGAAGCTTGATCAGTTTGTGCGGTTTTTTGACCTCGGTGACTTCATCGAAGCCACAGGCACGATGGTGCGCACAAAACGCGGAGAAGTGACTCTGCAAGTTGAGGAATTCAGGATGCTCTCCAAGGCACTCTATCAACTGCCAGCAGCAAAGGATGAGGTGGTTGATGGTGAGGTTATTCGCCATGCCGCGCTGACCGACCCCGAAACCCGCTATCGCCAGCGCTATGTTGACCTGGCAGTCAACCCCGAAGTCCGCGATATATTCCGCCTGCGCACTGAGACGCTCAAAGCCCTGCGCGATTTTTTGGATGAACGCGGCTTTCAGGAAGTGGAAACCCCCATCCTGCAACCAATTTATGGCGGGGCAGCAGCCAAGCCCTTCACTACTTATCACAACCAACTTCACCAGAAACTCTTCCTCCGCGTCAGTTTTGAGCTTTACCTGAAGCGTTTGCTCGTTGGCGGGCTGGACCGGGTTTATGAAATTGGGCGGGACTTCCGTAACGAAGGGGTGTCCTTCAAGCACAACCCCGAGTTTACCCAGCTTGAGTTCTACATGGCATACGCGGATTACGAAACAGTCATGGAAATGACGGAGCAGATGGTTTCGCAGGTTGCTCAACGCGTGTTGGGGACAATGGTCATCCAGTATGACGGACATGAAATCGACCTCACACCGTCCTGGAACCGCATGCAGATCCGCCAGGGTCTGATTGATCACGCTGGCATTGATATCAACGAGCACCTTACAGCTGATAGTTTAGCGGACCTTATGCAAACCCGCCAGATACCCTTCAAACCGGGGACTCCACGCGGCAAGCTGATCAACACCCTGATGGAAACTTATCTTGAACCGGTCATGATCCAGCCGACTTTCCTCTACGACTACCCGCGCGACATCTCGCCCCTGGCTAAGGCGAAACCCGAAGACCCCAACACGGTGGAGCGTTTTGAAGGCTATATCGGTGGGGTGGAGCTCTGCAATGCTTTCACCGAGCTGAATGACCCGCTTGACCAGGAAAAACGTTTCCTCGAACTCGGTCGGGCTTACACCGAAGACGATGAAGAGCGCAACCCCATGGATGAAGACTTCCTGCGCGCGCTGGCTTACGGCATGNNTGAAGCTTAAAGGGATTCTTAGCAACAAGTTCAAAAAAGAGTGCTCCGTGCACTCTTTTTTGCTGCTTTTTTCCAGATTGAACAGTTCAATTCAATAAAAAGAAAGCAAACTGTCGATAAAAGCTTTTTTCTGAACGACGATTGCGTTAGAATGTAGGCATAGTGTCAGCTCACTGGTGTGA
>DOEX01000251.1 GCA_003532515.1 Anaerolineaceae bacterium
CAGCCCTTCGGGGCATTGAAACATACCTCTCAGTCGAGCGTAATGTAGGAAGTGTTTAGGAAGTTAGAAAGAGGCACCAGCCCTTCTGGGTTTGACTTTTCGTAGGGCTGGGGCTCGTCTCCAGCCGTTGCCTTGGGTAGCAGAACCTTGAAAGGCAGACTGTCACGCCTCCTCATCGGAGGCTCGCAGTGACGCACTGGTGGCGCTCTTCGATGTTTGTCTTTTCGTAGGGTTGGGGCTCAATTGCCCTGTAGGGGTGTCTCCAGCCTCTACATTGGATAACGGATCCTTGAAAGGCAGACTTCTGCGCTCCCCTTCTTAATTTTTGACCGCGTTTAAATGCAAACGTCGTGTGTTTCCAGCGACAGTTTAATGATGTCTTTTAGGATTTATCAGATATAAAAATAAGGTAGATCGAGAATAGAAACGCCCCAAAGACCTGACTGAAATGACCAATGATAATCTATCCTCTACTGTTCCAGGTAAAACTATTATTTAAATATAACAGTTCAAAACCACTAACCAGGTTTGATCGAGGAGGAGAAATTGATCAGCAAGAGTGATAAGGTTTTTGAAATAGATTGCGATCTTGACACTTTGATATGTTGGCTGCAAAACAACCCGGATTGGTCTGAGAAAGTTAGGAGCAATAACACAAAGCCAGGTCTCCTGTCTAAAGCTAGTTCGAGATTATATAAATTATTTTATCCACCCCAGTTGAAAATGATCTCCCCCGGGAGGTTCTGCATTAAAGCGAGGTTTGGTTTCTTAAAGCCAGTTGCCTTCAGTATAGTTGAAGCTGAAAACTCTTTGGAAATCAAAGCAGGAGAACCAGCTAACAATATTACTGAGATCGGATTTGTCTCAAGATCAAACAGAATCAAGTCAAGGCTTCACTCAACTCTATTCTGCCTAAACTCAACATACAGAGAGCGAACCAGAAAGTTCTCCGAACAGAATCTGGATGCGTTTGTCAGTTACATCGAAAGGTCTGGACTTCCACCTGCACGAAAGAAGAAGAAATAGAGCAGTTTACTGAAATTCAACTATGAGATTGCCCAAAAAATGCTATTAAAAGGTAAAATAGACAAAACCGGATCGTGTCATCGAGGAGGGAAGATGAGCAAGATTGCAGTGCAGCAGGTTGGCAGTAGTCAGGCATCGGTATTCGGATTCAAACTCACTGGAATCAGGGCGAATGAAACGCGCCTATCCCCTGCCTATGTGTATGATCGTCATCGCAAAGAACTATCCAATTTTGTAAATATGCTCTATCGGGGGGGAGACCCCATAACCTACTGTTTGAGGACGCTGATCCACCCGTTTATTGAAAAAGGACAATATGGATTTATTCAAACAGCCTTGCTGATCAGAACTGAAGAGCGATCGAAAACTAACATAGATGCTTTATCTCAGTCCATTAGATTACTTATGGGTGGTGTATTCAAAAACCATCGCTGGGATGTGATAGACAATCTCGAAGAATTGGATGCTTTCATCAATCCTTTGGACTGGGGCGCAGCCAACCATGTTGAATACAAACGCCGGCGTGAGAAGATCCAGCTTGATAACTTCTTACCTGAGAGAAGCGTTGGCTTCCTGGATGAAAAAGTGGATCGCGGATGTATGGAATCTGAGTCGATCGACTATGTCCACCCTTTTACTGCTAATGAAGGCGCTTATGAGCGTTTGTTTAAAACGCTCTTGAACGGAAAACAAGAAGTAGTGTGGAGTACTATTCTTTCACCCACAACCCTTCTGGAGGAAGAGGCTGAATTTTTGTATAAGCAGCTGACACTTTGTGAGGGAACACGGCTGCCAAGTGGAGAATTCATGCCTCTGCCAAGAAGCCGTGCCCAAGGGCTGATTGAGAACTTGGTAAGGGGATACCTTGTTCTGCAGGATATGCCCTTCTACATGAATATCATCTTGTCCACGAATCAACCACTCGACAAATCGATTCTGGAATATTGTGGTTTGGCACTAACTGAACCGATTGGATTTGGCAGCACAAGTAAGGATTCTGTTAATTTGTCAATGTTCAATGTAGGTGGATACGATATATGCAGACCGAGTGACGAAACCCAACGGAACATAATCAGCGAAAACCTGGCTACCCTGAACCAGGTTGATTGGGAAGCTGACCCTGCCGATGCAAACCAGCAGCGATTCAGGCATCTGTTTGACGCTAACGAAGCTATTACTGGTTTTTACTTTCCAGTCAATGCAGAAGACAACCTGCCTGGAATTGAATTGTTTACGCTCGAAGAACATTCCTTGCCCCGTGAGTTGGTGGCACTCGGACAATCAAGACGTAAGAAAATTCTAATTGGGGTTAATCGATATTTTGGTTATGAGCAAAATGTCTTTCTTTCTGAAGACACACGCCGACAACACACCTACATCGTGGGGCAAACTGGGACAGGTAAGACCACATTACTGAAAACGATGATTTCCTCTGACATGGAATCGGGCAATGGATTGGCTGTAATTGATCCACATGGAGAATTCTACAAAGATTTATTGTCCATTGTCCCACTCAGCCGCAAGGATGATGTGGTTCTAATTGATCCATCTGACTTCCAATTTCCGGTAGCGATAAATTTACTCGAAGTTAGAGACGATGAAGAGCGTGACTTTGTGGTCAAGGAATTAAGAGCGATCTTCAAACGATATATTCGGGAGTTTTTTGAAATTACCAGCGGAGAATATTACGGTCCGGTCTTCTTCCAACATGTTCAAAACAATCTGCTTCTGGCCATGTCTGATATTGAAAACCCCGGATCGATTATTGAGTTTTTCAATATTTTTATGGAGACGAATTATTGGAAGCGGTGGCTGCCTCTCAAATGGACAAACCAGCAATTGACCAATTGGACCGATGTGATTCTTCCTAATACGGATTACAACGCGATTGACCGCAGTAATGGCGGAAGGTATGGAGATTATTTTGCTTCTAAGTTTATTGATTTTACAAATGACACCCGGATAAACAACATTTTTGGGCAACCAAGATCAACTGTTGATATTGAAAAAGCAGTCCGTGAGAACAAAATCATCCTCATCAACTTGTCTAAAGGATTGCTCGGTGAAGCGAATTCTACCCTTCTTGGTATGATTTTGCTGGCAAAAATTACTGCTACATTGATGGCAAGAGCGAAGGATATCTCCTTAGACAAAAAAGTTACTCCTTTTTATCTCTACGTAGATGAGTTCCAAAATATTGCATCTGAGAACTTTTCCATACTCCTTGCTGAAGCACGAAAATTTGGGCTTGGTTTAGTGCTGGCAAATCAATATCTTAGTCAAATTTCTGATAACAAGATAAGGAACTCGATTTTAGGAAATGTTGGAACAATGATCAGCTTCAGGTTGGGGCTTGATGACGCGAAAATCCTGGAAAGCCAATTTCTTCCAACCTTTAATGGCGATGATCTATGTAATCTGCCCAATTACAACGCTGTCATGCGGACAAACGTAGATGGCGAACGTGTTGTGCCTACGATTTTTAAAACCATCCGCCCAAGTATTCCACCTAACGTTGCCTCTGCTGAATATTTAAGGCAAAGCTCCCGCCAAAAGTATGGAACTCCCAAAATCTTGGCTGAAGAAATTGTCAGGAATTCATTAGCTACACCCCGTTCAATGGCAATTGATATTAGTGAAACTAAAATGAGTCTTATAGAAAATCAAGGATGGGAAGAGATAGATCTTGAGGTAGTGAAGAATTATTGGTTAGTAGATTCAAGGTTACATGATGAATCCTTGGAAGCTATTGGAGAAACGATTCAATCAATTTTCTCTTATTTAACCCGGCAGAGTGGATTACCTAAAGAAAAAGTGGCTTTGCTGTGGGAAAAAATTAAACAAATGAAATCCCCTGACTTTTACATCAAATCCGGACGCATTCAGGATTATGTGAAAGTGACCGGAACAGAAGAAGCTTGTAGAGTTATTAACTTTTTGAAAAATTTAGGAAAAGCGATCATCAAATTGCGCTGGTTGGAACAATCAGCTCGGCATGGTCTCACTGAGCAAAAAAGGCTCTATAGGGAAATGATTTCGTTGCAGGAAAAGGAGCAGTTCGTTAATGTTTTTGATCTTCTCAAAAACTTGGATATCGAAGAGTATTCTGACTCATGGTTATTAACAGAAGATATTAATATTTTTGACGAAGATTGAAAATATTCTTACTCAAATTAGATATTAGATAATGGATAGCATTAACTAATTGTGACACCACAATGATAGATTGAGGAAAAAATGAAATGGACACCTAAAATTTTTCACAACGTATTAAGACTGATCGTGACCTGTTTGGGAGTGCTTGCTATCCTATCAAGCTCATCATTGGCGTTGGCACAAGGAGATCAGGAGATTGTTTATGATTACGTCTTTCTGATCGATACCTCCGGTTCGATGAATGAGGGAACACCGCCTCTATTTGGGCAGGTCATCACGGTTGCCAGCGACTTCATTAATCAATTGCCAAACGGTTCGAACCTGACCATCATTACATTTGATACTTTGATAAAAGAGTTTGGGCGGTGGAAAAACCTCACATCCTTAACCAAAGATTCTATAGTCCAGAGCTTATCAGAACTGCGTGCGAATGGCAACTATACAGCAATGTGGGATGCGGTTTGTGCGGGTGTTAGTGAAATGGAAGCCATGAATGATGGCAATAACACACACATTCAACTTCTGATATCCTATACTGATGGGGAGGATAATGTAAGCAGCAACGCACCAGGTGCGTGTTTGGAGCGCTATTTATTGCTTCAGAAAAATGGCTACACCTACTGGATTTACAATTCTTTAAACAACATCCCTGTTCCATCAGAACTGCTTGAATTGCAGGAAAACCTTGGAATAAACCGATCGAGTAATCCAACCCCAATTCGCGTAGCGCAATTTCAACCTTTTTTACTGAACATGGGCAACTTGTTAGCTGGTCCGTCTGAGCCTAAGCAGGGTTGTATGGTCTATTGGCTCTCGGACCCGAGCATAACGGGAATGCCGATCTCTTTCAGCGAACCGCCAACCTCAGACAGAAGTCTGCCGATAGGCACAGGTGCCCAAGTGTGCGCAAGTGGCACTACTTGCGACCACCAGGTTATTGCCTCTACAGCTCAGGTTTGTATCGATTTTGACCTGGTCAATCTCTCTCCAGAAAACCTTGTTGCTGCTGACTATGGCGAATATACCTTAAGTCTCCCGCTGGAAATTAAGAGTGATGATGGGTTGGGGCAAGTCTACATCATGCCTAACAAGTTAGACATTCGCTTCTCTCTGGAGGAGACCAGTACGGCTACACCTATACCAACAGAAACTAAAGCCCCTACTTCTACATTTACACCTGTTCCAACAGATACCCCGGTACCAACAAACACCTCGACCCCCGTACCGACCAGCACACCGGCAATGGGCACCACAAATATTCGCTGTCAGGGCAAGTCAGAGATTGATTTGGGCAAACTGGAGATCAATGAGGATGGGTCTGTGAGTTCCAGACAGGATTGCCTCATTGAAATTAACAGCGAATATCCAACCCAACCAATGCTGGTCAGCATCGAAAGCGAAAACGTCGAAATACTGCCATACTTATCGCTGGAAGCTGGGAACATCACTGGAAAATCAGTTCAGGTAAGACCCGAAACGAAGAAAATCACAGTTTTGTTCAATCTACCGCCTGAAGAGGTTGAAAAACTCAAAGGTGGCACACATCGATATAACGCTGATCTGGTTTTTGTCACTCAAGACACTGCCCTGATTGGCGATTTCAAGGGTGGTGAAACGACACTTCCACTTGCATTTCAGATAGTCAAACCGAAATCGAAATTACCCCTATTTATTGCTGGTGGGGTCGTAGCCTTGATTGCTCTGTTAGGCTTAATCAAAGGTTTGGCTAAAAGGTCAACGCCTCCAGAGTTCAACCTGATAATGACAGTGGAGGATAAAAACGGAAAAAAGGACGAATCTTTGATGCTTCTCAAGCCTGTACGGATTGATAAAGGCAAGTACAAAATTAGCGTTGGCTCATCACCAACGGCCGGAGTCAAAGTTATTAATCTACCTCAAGAGGCTTTCGACATTATTGGTGTGAAATCAAAAGAAGAAAGCATGGAATATTATATCGAGCCTAAAGCTCCAATGGCACAGAATGGAGTTCCAAGGCAAATCCAATTCAAGCTGTTGGCAGGAGACGAACTGACCATCGGTGCCACAACTCTTAAATTTAAGATAGGAATGTGAAAGGATAAATCATGTCGGACGAATTTTTTATGGACGAAGACAATCAAGGACAAGTTAGGCACACAATCAGGTTTTGCCCATCACTTTACGTGTTTCTAGGATCAAGCCCTGCACAAATTGGTTGGCGCTTAAAGAAGCTCCAAGTGGAGGCTTATGGCGATTTGCCAATTTACCAGCATTTGTGGATAGACACTGATACAACAATCCCCCCAGAGGTCGAACCCTGGCTAAGAAACAGTAATGTCAAACGTACAAATATGGGTAGTGTCAATCCTCACTTAATTTTAGAGAACATAAACAACTTCCCATCGATCAAGGCTTGGTGGCCGAAAGAATATAATGATGTTCCAAATTCATTAGGACCAGGTGCAGCTCAGGTACGATCGCTTGGTAGAATGGGACTTTTCGGCTCATTTACGAACAACCTAGGAGATAATCTTCCTGTAAGGGAATCACTTCAGAATGCAGCTCAGCAAGTTTTAGGAATCAGCGAAGCACAGGCTGTGACAAATATGCTACACCCTGACATGGATTATGAGCTTGATCTAGCTCAGGTAAGAGTTTATGTCGTGAACTCAGTTTGTGGCGGTACAGGCAGCGGTATTGCTCTGGATGTTGCCTATTTATTGAGAGAATTCTTTTCGATGTTAACACAGAATTTTACGATAATTGGTGTTCAATTATTACCCCCAATCTTTGAGAAAGCCATCGGTCTCATGGATTTAAGACAAAAAGACAAAATAAAGGCTAATGGGTACAGTTTCTTGCAGGACTTGGACTATTTGACCGAAGCACGTCAATGGACGGTGGGTTATCCGACTATGGAGACTGATATTAATGCCCCGCCTTTTGATATGGTTTATGTTATTGATTTGGCAAATAAGAGTGGTCAATTCTTTAACCAGGCGATGGATGTCTATAAGATGACTTCCCAGGCGTTATTCTTACTAAGCGTTTCCCCAATGAGTGGAGCCCAGGTTTCTTCACTGTCTAACACTTCTGTACTGGATCCAAGATTCCAAGGGAAAATCCCATATCTGAGCTCGTTTGCTTCAGCATCGTTAGTTTATCCAAAAGACCGTCTACTTCAATATTGCTCGGCGAGGCTTGCTGTTGATTCCATAAAGAAACTCCGCAGTGAAAAATATTCTGAAGAGACTGACAGACCTGATCACGTAACCATACTTGATCAACATAAACTAAATCCAAATACTCTCAGAAATCAAATCCGCGACAGACAGAACGTTGTGAATGACCAACTTCAGTTTATTTTAGCTGCTAAGGATCCAGGGACAGCACTGGCATATATTTCTAATGAGTCAAGTAATGACGAAATTGAACGCGCAGGGATTATTTCAAAAATTGAAAAGAAAGGAAGAGAACTAACTGAATCAATCAAATCCTCATTGATTTCGAAGCTTACCGAAGTTAATACACACCATGGCTCCTTTTATGCGAAAGAACTTGCTGAGGCTTTGTTAAGGGATAAAGCAGGAATCAACTCACTTAATGCTTATATTAAACAGATCGATCTTGATTCAGACCTGAAAAAGATTACAGAAAAAGAAAAAGAATTTACCAAAGTAAAAAATGAGTTAGCAAATCTCGACAAAAAATGGTCCCAGGTTGCCTTCAAGGCAATTTTTAAACGAGAATGGATTTCCAAATTTAACAGTTTGAAAGCCGAAGCTGTGAATCTTATGGCTGATTTAAATGATTCAATTTTGAATAAAGAGATTACCGAAGAAATGCAAGAACTCTACAATTTGCTTGTAATAGAAGTCCAAGGAGTATCATCAAATCTGACGCAGTTATCCAAGCGTCTCAGTGAAGTTGGTGATTTTATTACAAGAAAGACGAAATTGCTTCTTAGTCCTCAATCAAAGGCAAATCTTTTCCAGCTTTCAATTGAAGTTGTAGATGGTAATTACTTCCAACAGTATTATCAAGATCGAGAACCAAACATAGACGCTAAAAAAGTCTTTGAAGAATTCATTAACAATCAGACGACAGCCACCTTTCAGAGTATCATTGATGCAAAAGTTACAGATTTAGCGAGAGCCTTGATGAAAGCTGCTGAATCACCATTCAGACAATCTCTTGAAAACGCCCATATTCTGGAAGAAATGCGTAAACATTACGGTGACCAGAATTACTTATCGGTACTCGAAAAACGAATGGATAGTGTGATTGATTATTGTCACCCATTTTGGAGATACTTGCCGATTCATGAAGACTTGATCACGATGGCACCTGCCTACATCGGTGTCAACGATGCCCAATCTGACACAATTCCCGAAAAATACCGGAACGGCGGAGTTTTCAATTTGCTCTCTACTGGTGTTAAGGATGCAATCTACGTCGCTCGTGCCGAACACGGAGTCACCCCTTGGATGCTTACCGAATTACCAGCTTGGCGTAGGGCATATGACAACTATAAAAACAGTGGAGCTCATGATCCACTAAATATCATACCTGATGCCTCAAGGCAAGCTGTTGATCCCAATCAATCTCGTAGTAGTGCAGAAATTTGGGCTGTTTCCTTAGCCTTTGGTTTTGTGACTCGACGCGGGAATTTTTACTACTACGATAAAGATAGAAAATACAAGAACTCGAAAACTGCGAAGTCGTCTGACCGTATTGAACAAGGACGTGAAAAAGCCGCAGATAAATTTGCGACCTCAGGAGAATGGGTCAATGGAGCCCGTGAACTTATCAATACTGAAATTGAGAAGATAGGTATTACAGAAGCTATCAAACAAATTGAAGCTTTTGAGAAACGACTGGATGAAGAATCGCTCGAGCTGGATGAGGAAAATTCGATCCGCAAACAGCTTGAGAAGGAAATCGCAAGCCTTAAAACTGCGGTTGAGGTGATTAAGGATAATGGGAAGATTTAGCGCGTTCTATAAGAAGGAAAAATCATGCCAAATCTCCGTAACAGCGCAGCGCTGATTGTCTCACTCGGAAAAAGGTTAGAAATAAGTGCTAAAAAGGCAGTATTAGCATATGCCATTCCGCAGTCGAAAGATAGCGGGATTATGGTCACCGGTTCCTCCCTGGAATTTTCCAGGGAGGAGTATCCTGAAGGCAGACTTAGAACTACCGTATTTGATTCCTCAGATCAGGGAAAGTCGATCTATGAGAAGACTGAACCGTCAGGTATTGACCAAATTAATTTTCAGAATGTTAAGGATGTTGTAAATTCACTCTGGGTAGATTTTCGTGAACATGCGATGAGAACCCGAAATGACCCAGAGAGAATAGGGATCGCTAAGGATCAAGTTTTAATTGTTGCCGATACCTGGGATAAAAGCTGTTCCTGTTTATTGTTGCCAGTTTTGTATTGCTTTAAGAACTTGGTTGAATCAGCTGCCGATCAAACTGACTTGAATGTTATCTTAGACATTTCTCATTTCGAAAGTGAAGAAACGACGGTTAACCAGGAGTCCTTAGTTTACAGATTGGTTTCTGAAATATCGGATCGAATTTCTGCTGATTCCAAAAAAGTAGATGACCCATTGCTGCTCCAACTTGGATTTAAGGCGGACCTTTCACAAATTGTTTTTTTTGTGATTGATGATAAAAAAGAAAATGCTTTTTTTGCTAAAGATCATCAGGAGATACAAGATATCGTTCTGTCATTTATCCTTGGAATAGTCAACGCCGAAGTAAGAAGAGATCTGACACAGGGTACTTCCTTTGAAAGTCTTCAGCTCAATCGTCGCTTTTTCTCCAGTTTTGGCAGTGTTGGAATGATTTACGACCCTAAGAAAATTATTGATTATTGCGGTCTTAAACTCGCTAACAAGATTATCAGCGAAGATTTTATTCGAGAACGGGCTATTCTAGGACCCCTGATAGAGGAGATTTCCACTGAGGCTGAAGTAAAACTTGGGGATCCCATCCAATGGTTTAGAGAATTGATCAAAAAGCCACCTTTTTCTGTAATAGGAGATGACTCAAAAAACTGGAGCCTGAGCTACGAAATAAATGAAGTTTTCTACACGCCGCCTATGATTGACCAAGCAGCGAACTGCTCTTTCATCTCCAAAATTGAATCATACTATCAGACAGTAGTCGATCAAACGCCGTTTGGTGCTTTGGAGATTCTAAAGCAGAACGCTCGTATCAAAGCTCAAGAAATCCTTGTTTCGCGGGAGCAGGCAATTAATCAGATTTACACAGACGCCAGGCTTTATCCTAATCTTTTCACAAATCTTGATAGTGTGTTGAAATTTATAGAAGGAAACATTCTTTCTCAATTGAATGGTGCAAAGCACAAGAAAGACGCACTGGATTCAGCAGCTAATTATGAAGAGGGGTTGTTAGATGCAAAAAAACGATTTCGCGAGACCCTAAATAATTTCGATCCACCCCCTTTCTGGTTCAGATTTTTCCCTGAAGGTGCGATTAAAGACTTCATTAGGAAAGTCCTGACGGGTCGGCAAACAGACGTGTTAATAAAACTGGAGAAAATCTCGCGGGATATCGAACAACTTACAGCCAAATTGATCAGCCTTCCTTATGAGCGTATACTAGCCGAATTCAATTTGACAGTTGCCAGCAAAACCATCGAGCTTATTCAGAATCATCAAAATAATCTTGGCCAAGCTAAGACACGGCTCGAGCAAGTAGTCAAAGAAACGTCAGCAAGTTTGGAACTCAAACGGGAAGAATTCTCTGAAGAAGCGGAAGAATTTGATTTTCTGTTTGATCCAGTCACAAAACCAATCATTAGTGAGTTATACGACAAATATGAACCTGATGCCAAACAGGTGGCTTTAGAATTAATGGTAAACCAGAAATGGTTCCTTCTAGGAAAACCTGACTTTTCCCCAGAAGCCCTCACCAGTCTTATTAAGTTTGCTAAGCGACATTATAACAAGGTGCGTGAGTGGGATCTCGCAAGAGTGATCAATGAGTTCTATGTTAAACCCCATCACATAGGACAACATCGAACGATATTCGCAAACTACCTCAACAAGGTGAGAATCCTTCTTACCTATAAATGGGAGACTGTTGGAGAATCACCCAACCTCCCATTAAGATCTGCACTTTTATCGGCTGATGGTGAAGATTTTTGGCCACAATTTTTTGCTGAGCAACCGGAAGAAGATATTCTCATACCTTGGGGCGAACACATTTCACCCAGTCCATATTTTGCATCGTTCACCCAGGTCCTTAACGGGGTGTCGTACAATATGATCGAACATCACTTCGCAGCAGGTAAGGCGCAATGGGAAGCCTTGAGTGAAGCCGATAAGGTGGCTTTCGATATAATTCCAAGGCAAAAAAAGAAGCCGAGTCCTGTGAAACCGCATCCTGTCGTTGTAGTAAAAGAACCAGATGTTGTTGATCCTGCTCCAGATCTCCCGGATGGGGTTTGGTCTCTCACTTGCGAATGGGATTTTACTCCCCCTGGAAACCTTTTGCCTTCCCATTTTGAGGTTTCAATACAGGTTTCAGAAGCTAAGTACACAAATCTTTTAAACAGAGATCGCTTTATTAATCAATTTCAACTATACGCTGAAGAAAGTTGTGATGAGATTGACCAGTTGGTAGACCATTTTAAAAAAATTCAGTCTCAATTTAGTTGGGATTCCTACACCCAGGCAAGCAATGTCCTAGCTTTTGTGCAATGTTTCATCCCTTACCGTCGTGATATTGAAACCAAGAATATATCAGATTATGCGAGATTTCCATTGGAGACTCTCTGGGATCGGGTGGGGGATTGTGAAGACGTTGCTATCCTCTGTGGTACGCTCTTAAGTCGCTTGGATTTCAAAGTTACCTTGCTTGTTTACCCTGGCCATATGGCGTTTGGCGTAGAAACATCTAAGGTTTCCGGTCTTGAACACCTGATTAGAGACCCGAAATATCCTGTTTCTTATTACTACGGTGAGAGCACTAGTCGAGACTGGCGATTAGGTCAAATCCCAGAAGATTATCATTGGGCGACCCCTGATTTTTACCGTATAAATGAATCAAGCTGGCTAGTCACCCCAGAAGTGAAGGAACCAGAGCCCGAACCAAAAACAGAATAGAGGAAGAAATGACAGATGCGCTAACTCAAGCCGACTTCCAGGCAATTGCTGACCTGGAGAATGTATTAACGATCCTTAGTTTGGAAAAGACAAAGAAGAATAGCGGTTTGAAAACTGAGACTATTCTTTTCATTGAGGAAGTTCTGGATAAATTTGGACCAAGTTTTACCAAACCAGCTGACGATCTTAAGTCCTTTGCCCGGAATGCTAAAGATTTTCTTGGCGAATTGCTGGCATATCAGCCATTTAGCAGTTTCATTGAAATTTCTGCAGAGGATTACCCTAAGGTTAAGCCTTCCCGGGCATTGAATGCGCAAGAGACTGAGAAGTGGTTTGAAGCCACAAGAGAACTTGCGAACAAAATTATTAATCACTTCACCCTACTTAAGGAAGAACAAAAAATAGACGAGGAAAACTCCAGGAAAGTCGATAGTAAAAAATGACAAGCGCTATTGCTATGCCAGCTTTCAAAGAAAGTTCACTGCAAATCAGGTTGTACTTAACGGGGGAACATAGTAGAGCAAATGATTACTTGAACTCTCTAAAGTCTTTTCCTCTATTTACAGAGCTGGCCATCTCTAAAGATGAAGATACCCAGGTGATCATAGTAAACAAAACTCAAACGACAGCGCTCAAGGATTGGGATTCTATAGAAGAAGAGGTTTTTGCTAAGGCAACTACTTTGCTCAAAGAGTATTCCGAGCTTGGTTTCATCGGAGCTACTGTGATTTACCAGGCTGTCTATAGGAGTCTTGACGAAAGTACAGACGAATTTGCCATTCAGGAACTAATAGAAGCCAGGATTAACAAAGACATAACGCCTTTTTCACAAGAGATACCTGGCGGCAGGTTATTTTTGTTAAACCAGCCTGTAATGCAATCGTTGGGCACGAACAACTTCCAGCCAATTATTCGATACCTGGCGTTTTGCGAAACCAAATCGGAAAAACTTTTAAATGCCTATCTTTCCAATTATTCTTATTTTTCCCGGGATATTGCTTTTGTGAAAGCCCATCAAAATGTTCACAAGTTCAGAGTATGCTCATCCCGCGATAATTTACAAGAAACGCTCGACAGTATTGATGGCGAAATCCAGGCTCTGTTCAAAAAGAATGATGTGTTAGGCGAAGAGACAAAGGTCAGTCTTGAAGGTCTTTCCAAATGGCTGAGCCACTTATTACGCTTTTATATTGAGGCAAACAGCACTGCTACGTCGATGGTCCAGCAAAAGAACATCTATCAACACAGTTTTGATGCTGAACCAAGCTTTGTGGCTGAAGGTCAGGTGTGGCATTTTCTACGGGAACGCATCAATACCTTGAACGAGGAGCTTGAGATCAAGATTTCGGAGTGCCAGGCGGTGCTGCAAGCCACGCAGCAGGCAGTAGCCATGGTGCAAACGCGCATTGACCAGGCGGATGAAGCCCTCGAGCGCGAGCAGGAGAAACGCTACCGCCGCAGGGATGAACTGCTGGCATACCTCGGTGTTGCCATTGCCCTGCCAGAGCTGCTCAACTATGACCTCGTGCAAAAAATATTGACAAGTTGGAATATCGACCTCCTGCCGATTGGCTACTTTGCAATTCAGCTGCTTCTGATCGTGATAATCGGTGTATTTATTGTCGAATTGATCAAACGCTCGAGTTTACGCAGCCTAAAATAAAAGTCTCAACTTCAGAACAGGCGGGATAATAGTATGGATAGAATCGACGAATTCAATAAAAAACTGGCACAATTAGACCGCTCGGACCCCATCCAGATCCAGGCGATGATTGATTTAATTGGTGAATGGCTGGAGGACAAAACCAACGCCGCTGAGATTCAAGCGCACTTGACTGCTGTCCGAACGCATCTTTGGCTTGACTTTTGGGAATTAACCAAAGACTCCCAGAGCCTTGAAAATACGACAAACCATCTCGCAACTTTAATTGAAAGTTATCGTCTGATTTACGAGGATATACGAGCAATCGAGAGAGTTTTCAACATTTTCGGAGCAATTTATACTACTTCTAAGGATTCTCAAACTCTCGAAATGGCGGTTTACTGGGGAACAAATTATTACGATTTTGCTACGATCGATTTTCCAAATTACATTGAAAATACAAACAACCTGGCAGATGTACTAAGAGAGCGTTACTCACTCAGAGGTGAGGCGGAGGACTTGAGCCAAAGCATCGAACTCTTTGAAGAGACTCTAGAATTGACACCTGAGGGAGATGATTCTCGCCCTATGCTGTTAAACAACCTTGCAGGTGTATTAAGAGAGAGTTACTCGCTGAGGGGGAAGACAGAGGACCTGGATAAAAGCATCAAACTCTTGGAAGAGGCTCTGGAATTGACACCTGAGGGAGATGAGGCTCGCTCTATGTTGGTAAACAATCTGACACTAGCGCTAGGAGATCGTTACGACCTCATTGGCAAGGTGGAGGACCTGGACCAAGGCATCGAACTCTTGGAAGAGGCTCTGGCAGTGTCCCCTGAGGGTGATAAATATCGCACATTGCTGTTAAACCGCTTGGCAGATGTGCTGAGAGAGAGCTACTCGCTGAGGGGGAAGACAGAGGACCTTGACCAAAGCATCGAACTCTTTGAAGAGACTCTAGAATTGACACCTGAGGGAGATCAGGTTTGGCATGTGCTGTTAACCAACCTGGCAATTACGCTCAGGGATCGTTACGCTCTCAGAGGGATGGCGCAGGACCTAGACCAAAGTATCAAACTTGTTGAAGAGGCTGTGACAATGACGCCTGAGGGACATGAGGATCGTCCAGCGATATTGGACGAACTTGCGCTTACGCTCAGAGATCGTTACGTGCTGAGGGGTAAGGCAGAAGACCTTGACAAAAGCATCGAACTCCTGGAAGAAGCGCTAAAATTGACTCCTGAGGCAACTGTTAATCGCCATCGATTGTTGGACAACCTGGCGAATGCGCTGAGAGATCGTTACGCTCTGAGGGCCAAAGCACAGGATTTGGACCAAAGCATTGAACTTTTTGAAGAGGCTCTGGCATTGACACTTGAAGGAGATATTGATCGCCCTGGGAGTTTAAACAACCTGGCACTGGCGCTAAGAGATAGTTTTGAGCTCGGGGGGAAAATTCAGGATCTGGACCGGAGCATTGAACTATTCGAGGAGGCTCTGGTTTTGACGCCTGAGCGGAAAATTGTTCGCCCGATGCTGTTGAACAATCTGGCACTGGCGCTGGGAGATCGCTACGCGCTCAGGGGCAAGGCAGAAGACCTGGACAAGCGCATTGAACTCAATGAAGAGGCTCTAAGACTAACTTCTGAGGGAGATAAAGATCGCCCGATGCTGTTGAACAACCTGGCAGTTGCGTTGGAAGATTGTTACGTATATTCGACAATCGATGATGATGCGATAAAAGCAAGAGAATATTACCAATTGGCAATTGAGTTATTGATTGACGGACATATACAAAAGCCAAAATTCCAACGGAATCTAGGTCACTTCAGCATGAGAATGGGGGATTACTCAAATGCTCTTGAAGCCTACGAAGGCATGGCGGCGAACCTGGAGATGCTGCGGTCGGCAAGCCCCAGCAAACAAGATCGCGAGAAGCTGCTCAGTGACTATTCATATGGCTTTGCTAACCTGGTGTTTTGTTGCCTGAAGCTCAACCAGCCTGAGAAAGCTCTGCGCTATGCCGAAGGCGCCAAATCGCGGGCGTTGGTGGACGCACTGCACAACCAGGTGACTGACATCAGCAATTTAGCCACCCAGGATGATTCTCTAAAAGCCAATCTCAAAGAGTTGCAAAAACTGCAGCATGAAATCAACTGGCTGCTCAAGCAGTTAGGTGCGGGCGATGAAAACATCAGTTGGATGGACCCCAATACCGCAAGGTTCAAGCGTTCACCGGATGAAATCAATGCTGACTTGAGAGATAAACGGGCGAAAGAACAGGAACTTTGGCAAATGCTCGAAAAACGCGCTCCTGTTTTTGCCATGACTGTCTCTGCCCCGCCCTTTTACCTGCAAGACGCTGTCGCCCTGGCTGATGAAGAAAACGCCACCCTCATCAATTATTACCAACACAGCCAGGGCTGGGTCGCCTTTGTTGTGCACAAAAGCGAATTGAATATCGCAGAGTTGCAAGGAGTGGAAGAACTGCTTGAACATTACCAGTCCGCTTTCTCCAACCTGCATAGCCCCTTCGGGAAGAAGCTTCTGAGCAGCGTTTTAGAAGAAGCCTGGCAAGTCCTGATCCAACCGCTGAAGAAGTGGTTGCCAGCCGAGGGCAGTAACCTCGTTATCGCACCTTTTGCCGGGCTTCACCATCTGCCTTTTGCCGCTTTTACCAACCCGACTGATGGCAGTTACCTGGTCGATAGGTTTCATCTCAAGGAAGCCACCTCGCTTGGGACTCTAAAAGCCATGCGAACCCAGGCACAAATTGGGGCAGAGAGTCACGCCAATGCCCATGCAATGACTGTTGTTGGATACGCTGACAAGCCATCCTCCCCATCCTATCTTCCCGCGGTAGAGGATGAAGTTAACGCTATCTCAAATCTGTTCCACCTGCCTCATCCCTTGATCGGGCAGGCTGCCATGATTGAAAACGTGCTCACCCAGGCACCAGGCAGCCAATCGCTCCACTTTGCCTGTCACGGCATGTTTGATCCACAGGAACCGCAGCGCTCCGGTTTGATGCTGGAAGATGGCTGGCTGACTGTCAGAGACGTTCTGACCCGCATGAACCTTTCAGGAACGGAGCTGGTCGTGATGAGTGCATGCCTTTCAAGTCTGACCAAGATTTCGCAGGGTGAAGAGCTGACCGGTCTGCTGACCGCTTTCATCTCTGCCAGGGCAAAATCGGTGGTCGGGTCGCTCTGGTCAGTGGATGACCGCTCGACCGCGGAACTGATGGTCAGGTTTTACGAACTGATTAGCCAGGGCTGGGAAAGATCTGCCGCGCTGCGCGAGGCACAGCTTTCCATCCGCAAACAACCCCAGTGGGGTCACCCCTACTACTGGTCACCCTTCCTTTTGACCGGGGTCGGATGATTAAATTGGCTTTTCTTCAGACGAAAAATGCCTGCATAAAGTATGTCAAAGGCAGGTAAGAAAAAACAAGCGATTTTGGCAGAGAAAGGAAGGTCACTATATCAGTCAATCCATTTTAGACAGATTGTCAACAAAGGGGTATTTCTCTACCCCCTCATCTGCGAAATTTTCGCATAACCAGTTCAATTAATGGGAGGTGTTATGGCATACTTGTTTCTATGTTCCCTCGGACCCGTTCAGGAGTTTATTGTCAATGCCCGCAGAAGCCGGGATCTTTGGTATGGATCCTGGATGTTAAGCGAGCTCGCTAAGGCAGTAGCGAAGAAAATTGCCACCAGTGGTGGTACGCTGGTTTTCCCAAAGCCTGTAAATTCAGGTGATTTGGACGCAAAATCCGACTTTAATTCACCCAACCGTGTCAGCGCGGTTTTCGAATTGTTTGACTACCAGCTTGCTGATTCTTTCAAGCAAGCAGCAAAAGAGCGGCTGTTCGAGTTGTGGAACGATTCGTTGGTGCATATTCAGGATCAGGCTAAGTTCCAAAATGTGAGCCCGACAGATTTGTTTACTGATGCCACTATTCCAAAACAACAAATTGAAGACTTACTTGAGTTTTATTGGGTGGCAGTGCCTTTTGAACAAGGTGCTTACCCCAAGGCTCGCGATCAGGCTGAAGCATTGCTGGCGGCACGAAAAAATACCAGGGATTTCGAACTTGACGATGGTAGCAATGTCCCCAAATCATCCCTGGATGGCATCCGTGAATCCGTTATCCCGGAAGAATTCTATAAAAAGCCCTACGATCCGGCCCAAAAACTATACAAGTTGTACCGTGCAAGAGGGGCTGAACGACTTTCCGGGGTCGATTTGCTCAAACGGCTTGGCAGGCTTGGTGACGAACCAAAATTTGCCAGCACTTCCGATGTAGCAGCCGCCCCACTGATGAGCACACTTGACGGCGGTAAACAGAAAAACCTGATCGATGGCTTAAAAAAGTTGCTTACGGATGAGGGCGTTCTTGCTGATGAAATTTCTGAAAACGCCAGTTTGATCTTCGAAAGTCGCTTTAGAGAGTATCTTGGTGAGAATACAAATCAGAAAGAGATTCTACAACACTACCACGATCGTTTGAAAAAAACGTTCGATGGAGCCAATCCCTATCCATACTATGCTTTGCTGATCGCTGATGGGGATAATATGGGTGAACTCATCAATCAGTTGCCAGACATCAAATCTCACAGCTTGTTATCGCAAAAACTAAGCCAATTTGCAGCACACCTGCCCCTCCAAATCGAAAAAGATTATTCAGGCACCTGTATTTATGCTGGCGGAGAAGATATCCTCGCTTATCTGCCCCTGCACAAGGCGTTGGATTTTGCGAGCAAGCTCGAAGGAGATTTCAAAGCAGCAATTCTAACAACCCTGTCTGGTGGTCTGGTAATTGCCCATCACCTCACACCACTTAACGAGGTGATGCAGCTGGCGCGGGAAGCGGAGAAAGAATCCAAAAAGCACCTGCCGCGGGAGTCGGAAAAAGAATCCAAAAAACACCTGCCGCAGGAGGCGGAAAAAGAATCAAAGAAAACGGTTTCGAAGAACGCGCTCACAGTCGTTTTAAGTAAACGCAGTGGAACTGAAACCGTTATCACCGATAATTGGGAGCAGCTCACAGACCGTCTCATGGTCCTCAAAGACTGGATAAAGGCTGGTTTGCTTGGGCAGGGTGTGGGGTATGAACTAAAGGTTCTGGCTGATGATTTTGGAGGTTTTGATCTTCATAATAATAAATCACATCGGGATGCACTAGCCAATGAGGCTATCCGCATCATCGAAAGAAAAAGGGAATCCAACTCAACCATACCTTTGACGAGTGATGTGAAAGACCAGCTCAGGAAATGGATCGAAACCAACAATATTCCGGTTGCTCAGCTTGCTAACGAAATTATTGTTGCCAGTGAATTTACTAATTAATACATGGAGGTGAAAATTGTCTGAAACTAAACTTTGGTTGATATCACCAAGAGATCCTTTGATTTTCCGTAATGGAAAACCTTTTACAGCCGCTCCTGGCAGCAGAGCTGAGACCCTGCCGATGCCCTTCCCCGGCACAATATCCGGGGCGGTAAGGACAAAAGCCTGGACCAACAGCGCTACTGGGGTCTTTGACAAAAGTCGCATTAATGATCCCTACGTCGTGCGCGGTCCACTGCTCGTCGAGTTGGATTCCGCTAATGACATAATTGCCTGGTTTTTTCCGCCCCCGGCAGATGCAGTCTTCTTTGAGACGGCTAATAAAAGCAAGAAAGAGGCCGACTTGTTCGATCTAAAACCTATGCCTGCACTATATGATGTATTGCTGGATAGTAAAGATATGGTTTTGTGTGGTTTTGAGATTAATAAAAAAGAAAAAACTTTCAAATCTCCCCCATCCTTTTGGAACTGGCAGACGTTATTGCAATGGCTGGATAAACCTGTTAGTCAGATGAATGTTGATCTTGACTCCGTAGGCATCAGCCATCTCCCTGTTGAATATCGAATCCATGTGGCAATGGTAAATGCGCTTCAATCCGCAAAGGAAGGCGCTTTGTTTCAAACTTCCGGGGTTGAATTTGACTATCAAACAGGACAGAACTCACCCCTCAAAAAAAACCGTCGATTTGGACTTGTTGCAATTTCAGATCTGGATCTTCACGGAGGCGGGCTCGGCTTCGTGGGCGGGGAAAAACGGTTTGTGAATTGGATTCCACTGCAAAGTAAACCGCCATTTGAAAGTTGTACACAAAATATTCGTGATGAGATTGAAGATAGCGGATTCTGCCGGTTATTACTTATCACCCCCGCATACTTCGGTGGTAAAAACCGACCCCAAAAGATCCTCGCCAACTTAGGCGTTGAAGTGATCGCGATAATCAACAACCGTTTTCAAACCGTTTCAGGTTGGGACTACCAGACCAGAAAGCCCAAACCCACAAAACACCTCGTACCTGCAGGCAGCATCCTCTTTCTGAAGTTGAGTGATGATATTGAAAAAAGAAAGCAGTTTATTGACCTGGTTTGGGGACAAACAATTGGCGATGACCCTCAATTGTGCTCAGATGGATACGGTTTGTCATTGCTCGGTACCTGGGATGGTGATTTTCGCAGTATGAACATGGAGGACGCTCATGATCAATAGAAAAAAAGCATTGGATATCACTTTTCCTGAGACACTGGCTGTTAAAAAGCCGGATTGGGCCAAAACAACCAGAACCTATAGAGTCATTACCCCGTTGTGGGGTGGCGGCGTCGAAGCCAACATAAACGACCCGATCACGTTAATCAGAGGGAGTTCGATAAGAGGGCATTTGCGTTTCTGGTGGCGGGCTATGCGTGGCAATAGCAACGGTAGAACTGTTGCGGAAATGCGAGAAAAAGAAAATTCGATTTGGGGTTCGACTAAAAAACCGTCGCAGGTTAAAATCGCTGTGAATGTAACAAACAAGGGGACAACCTTTCAACCGATTAATGCACATGGTGAACCAATTCACAATGTTGGAGCCATGAATTCAATGGATTCTTATGTTACCTTTCCGCTTAGAACACATCCAGCGATCTTTCTAGAAAATGTCCAATTCGAGATGGAGTTAGAGTATCCTGACTCTTTAACAGAAGAAGTTGAAGCAGCCCTGTGGGCATGGCAGGCTTTCGGAGGTGTCGGGGCCCGTACCCGCAGAGGAATGGGGGCAATTGAGTGTATTCAAGTCGATGGAAGCCCACAGCAGCCTAAGTCAGGTGTTGAATTTCAACGATCCATAAGCGAAAACCTTCAAAAATGGATCGAAGATAGTGACTACCCTGCTGGTGTTCCTCACCTTAGCAAGCAGCTCCACCATAAGCTCACCAGTAGACAAAACGATATAACAGGACTGCAGGCGTTGAGGAATATCGTTGGTCAATACAAAAACTTCCGTCAATCAAGACCTGATTCTAGACGAGATCCTCGGCATCCTGGCCCGAGCCACTGGCCAGAACCTGATTTGATCAAAGCTTGCTTCCCAAGCAGAATTTTCCGTCATCCCATTCTTCATCGTGTTCATGGGAAGGCACCCCGTGCTGTTTTTGGACTGCCCCTGATCATTCATTTCAAAGAATACAATGATGGAAGGGGAGAGGACCCAGAAGAAACAACCATTCAGGGGGTAGGCGAGATTGACCGATTGGCGAGCCCTCTCATCATCCGTCCGGTGCACCTCGCCCAAGGTTATGCTGGTATGGCTGTCTTGCTGGAATGGGACACCATGAATGATATGGATGAGCCCTACTCCCCTCCAGGTGGATTGGCGGTAGTGGACAAAAATGATAATGTTCTCTACAACCCTTCCACCATGTTAACTCCTGCAGACGCAGGGTATATTGTTCCATTGGCTGGTAATACGAATCCGTTAATAAAGTTTATAAATTCAATCATATAGAGGAGGACAAATGCAAACTAAATTACTCTTTATCCAGGCACTTTCTTCACTTCAACCCGGCACCGGTCAAGGCGTCGGTGTCATTGATCAACCAGTCTCGCGCGAAAAAGCCACCGGGCTTCCCTATCTTCCCGGTTCGACTATCAAAGGGGTCTTACGGGATTGCTGGGAACTTGAAAACAACCCTGACCTCGAGAAAGTCTTTGGTCAAACCACTGAAGCCAGCGAACCTTATGCCGGCTCAGTTTCCTTGATGGATGGCAGGTTGCTTCTGCTGCCAGTCAGATCGCTGGCTGGCGTGTTTGCCTGGGTGACCTCGCCCTTTATCCTGAACCGACTTGTGCGCGATTGTAAAATGGGAAAAATTCCAGGAACTTTGCCCGCGGCAGTGACAGGGCTTGCCAATGACAGGGTACTGCTGACCCAAACTCCAGTCTCTTCTGTCCTAAAAATTGCGCCCAATAACAACAGAGTCGTTTTGGAGGATTTGTCGATCGATATTGCCCCAACAAACCCGCTTACCGATATATGGGCAGCTTGGTTAGCAGCAGCCATACAGCCAAATGATCCTGAATGGCAATCTGATTTCAAGAAACGTTTTTGCATCGTATCCGATGACGTTTTATCCTACTTTTCTGAAACCGGTACAGAGGTCACACCACGAATCCGCATCGATGATGACACGAAAACCGCCTCTGGGCAAGCCCTTTGGTACGAGGAATCTCTCCCCGCAGAAACCATCCTGATTTCTCTGGTAGTAGCCCAAAAGGTCATGGCAACCCCAACAGTAGTCTTTGATGGTCTTGAGAAGATAGTTGAAACACCGGTTCAGTTTGGTGGGGGAGCAACGGTAGGAAAGGGTTTGTGCAAGCTATCTCTTTATCCTGGAAATGTGGTGCAGCCATGAATAATCTAAATCAAACCCTCGCCCGAAGCGTATACGATAAAATCGAAGCGATCAATGCGGCTGGCAGAGATGATAAATACAAGAAGAAGTATGGCAAAATGGCTCTGCGCTTGCCTGCCCTGGTTCAAAGTGCCGGACTGCTTCAAGCTCTTGCGTTTGTAGAGAACAACAATGAGATTCCTCCCAAAGATTTGGTCGGCGATCTCGCTTCGGTTCTGGTTTTTCCAACCAAAAAAGATCTCCTGGATGCGTGTATCGATTCGCCTTTTGGTGAGTACCGCTACCTGACACGCAGGTCTGTCATCGCCTTAACCTGGTTCAAGCGTTTCGCCCAGTCCACCTGGCCCGAGATTCTTGCAGCAGAAGATGATGGGGAATAAGGAGGTCATCATGCCTACTCGATCTCTTCGTATTATCTCAGACCCAAACGCGGGGTTACCAAAGCAAGACACAAACCTCGGTCTTTGGTTCCAAAAGTATTTTAACAGCCAGGTAAACGAACCTGGTCAGGTGCTTATCGACTCAATCACAAAACTGCCAAAGCAGGTCGACCAGGTTTATGGTCATTATTTCAACAGATGGGTCAAAAATCTCAAGGAAATCGATGCCCTTACCGAAACAGCGAAAACGCCTGGCAGGATGGTTGTAAATCTTGGCGCGGATAGTGTCACTGAGGTGAGCATTGCCATGCATCACACCTACGGCGTGCCCTATATCCCGGGCACGGCTCTCAAGGGGCTCGCCGCGCATTACACCAATTCCAATATGGGTGCCGCCTGGGTAAAAGGCACCCCAGCCTACAAAGCCATTTTTGGCACTGGTAAAACTGCCGGCTACGTCACCTTTCATGATGCTTTGTTTGTGCCTGAAGAGGGCAACTCCCAACCGCTTAAAAAAGACACGGTTACCGGTCACCATCAAGATTACAACAAAGGGGATAACGTCCCACCTGCAGATTGGGACAGCCCGACCATTATTCCCTTCATTTCTGTTCACGGAAAATTCCTGATAGCCATCTCTGGTGATGAAAAAGCCAAACCAGTCGCGATGGAAATCCTCCGCCTTGCTTTGCTGAATGAAGGCATTGGCGCCAAAACCAGCAGCGGCTACGGGCGAATGGTTTTTGAAGGCCAAGCAGGCGATAGGACGCAAGACCAATCTGTATTGACCTCGACCACACCAGTAAACCATGGTGAAACTTATGAAGTCATGAAAAAGCGATTGTTAAAAGAAGCTCCTACTTCAGGTTGGAAGCGAGGTTATGTGCAGACGGTAATGAACGAAGGTGAATTCGGGTTTATTGTCAGTGCCAAAGGAGGTGGCCGTGTTCATATTCATAAAGACACCCATCCAGATGGACAAGTTAAGCTGGATGAGGTCTTGGAGTACATTGAGGAACGCTCCAGTAAAGGGCTCCGTGCAAAGTCAGTGAAGGTCCTGTTGAGAAAAGAATAGCCAAGAGTAAAGGAGAAATTGGTGAAAAATATTAGAAATGCGATAATTAGTGCTCTCTCTGGTATTGGGCTTGGTTGGGTCATCAACAATCTCAGCGACAGCTACGTTTTCCCTCCTTGGCTGGCTTGGTCTTTGGCAATCGTATTCCTAGCCGGGGGAATCATCCCTATTGTTCGACTACGCGAACGCATTCAAGCCAAACCCACACCCTATCAAGTGCCAAAAGGACAGGATGCCGCTTCAGTCCACAAATCAAAAAAAGGACTGATCGTAACCGTCTCATTACCTTACCCTCCAATTGATTGGAATGCTGATATTCCCATTAACTCCAATCTCTACACTCTGCTGACCGCGATCAAAGCCCATGGAAGTTCACTCGAATATATTTGGTTGCTTGGTACCGCCGATCCAAAGGAAGGGAAGGGCTCGGGGTCAATTTTCAAAGATGTGAAAGATTATATTAATAGGAATAGAGAATCACTGGGACTTACGAAAGAACCAAAAATCGAATTTCTAAAAACTATTCCAATGGATTTTGACAATCAGGTCACCGAGTGCGTGCGGAAAACCGTAGATGAGGTTTTTGATCATGCTGCTGATTTTGGTCTGAAACAGAGCGACATCATTGCCGATTGCACTGGCGGTACCAAAAGCATGACTCTGGGTGTTATTCTTGCCTGTCTTGAAGAAGATCGTGATATCCAGTTGGTTGGTTCAAAATATAAATCGGATGGCAGACCAGACGGTTCATCTGCCTTTCCAATGATTTTTGAATATACAACCAGCCGGGCGGAGTATAACAAATAATATGTACTGTCTTACGCTGGTGGGCGAGCAGCCCATGCCCATTTTGATGCCCCTCTGGCAGCTGCCCGGGATTACCGATTTGCAGTTTGTTGCCACAACCCAGACTGAGGATATCGCTCTACGCCTTGAGGGCATTGTCAAATCCGATAATGCCCTCAAGGGGATCCGTGTCCAGGATCGTCTGATAGTATCTGCTTACAACCTGGCTGATACTCAGAATAAAGTCAGCCAGGCAATCTACAATAATCAAAACCAACGCGTGCTTGTCAACCTGACCAGCGGCACCAAGATCATGAGCCTGAGTTGCCTTCAGGCAGCCCAAACGTTGGATGCTCAGTTGGTTTACGTTTCCACCCAAACCCGCGAGCTGCTTTTTTTCCACCCCGTTTCAAAAAAGGAATGGACTGAGAAAATCGACATCGCTATCGACTGCTTCCAATACTTCAACGCTCACGGTTTTGATGCCAGTCTCAACCCGAACTTCAAGAGCACGCAACCTCCCATGATGCCGCCCAAAGAAGGCGACGAGCTTGAAAATACCATTTTCCAACTTTGTCAGGAATCCGACCTTTTCGACGATGTTCAGAAAAACTTATATGTCCGCAAAAGGCTGCCAGATCAAGCGGGTGCAATTAACGAGCTTGATGTCGTCGTCACTCATAACGGCAGCCTGGCTATCTGCTCGTGCAAATCCGGTAAGCTATCCAATGATCCCCTTTATGAGCTCTCCTCGCTTGCCAGCCGCGAATTAGCCGGCATTTACTGTAAAAAATTTCTGATTACTTCCCACACAGCAGATGCAGTCCCGTCTGGCATCAAAGACCGGGCAATGGGCTTCGATATCCAGGTTATCAGCCAGGAAAAACTTCAAAATAGTGCGCAAATAATTCATGATTCTATTAAATAAGGCAAACACTATGCATATTCTAAATTTTGCTCATCCCCTCACAGACTTACAACTTGAACAGATCAATTCCCTGCTACAGCCTCAGACTGTGGAAAAAGTCCATCAGATCCCTGTCCAGTTTGACCCGGCAGAAAATTTTTTGCCGCAGCTTGAAACGCTTCTCTCTGCCATCCCGCTTACCACCGTAGAACTTCAAAGTCTGCCAATCTTGATCAACCTGCCATCCCTCAATTCGATCGCGGCGTTGTTACTCACCAGTTTGCATGGGCGCATGGGTTACTTCCCCAGCATTTTGAGGCTGCGCTCCAAACTGAATCAAACCCCGCCGGTCTTTGAGGTTGCTGAGATCATCAACCTTCAATCTCTTCGTGACCAGAGCCGTTCAGAAAGGTATTAAGGGTACGCTATGGGCTTATCCTGTCATTCTGACCATTCTTGTCGTTCTGAGCGAAGCGAAGAATCTTTCCCATCAACCAGTCAACACTCCAAAGTCAGGTGCTCATGACTGAACCTCTGCCAGACCTGGCGACAGCCCTATTCCGCCTTCAACTCCACCCCGATTACCCCATGCCCGAAAAAAAAGAATGGTACGGCAAAGCCATCCGGGCAATATTTCTTAACGCAGTCAGTGAGGGTTACTCAAGGCAAACCTCTGCTGCTATGCATACCGACAACCAGCTGCGTGCTTATTCTGTTTCCAATCTCATCACCGCTCCTGGTTCAGAAGCCGCCCAATTGCCGCACGAATTTACCTTTCGCATCAGCGTATGTCAAAAAGAAGCACTCCTGGCTTTGCTCCATTGCACCTTGCCAGGCAACCAGTTGGCACCAGGCAGCCATCTTAACCTCTCCGGGTTGCACTGCCAGATCACTGCATGGCATTTAATCGACCAGGCGACTTACGCAGACCTGGTCGAGAATGCACTCAATCGAAAAGTAAAACTCAATGAGACGATTGATCTATTTTTTGAATCCCCGGTCTACTTCAAAGACACAAAGACCGCACAATGCACTGCCGCGATCACTCCTACGAAGGTTTTCGGATCTTTATTGTCAAAGTGGCAAATAAATTCAACTATCAGCTTGCCTGGAGCATTGATGGCCTTCATTCAAAAACATGTGTTCATAAATACTGAAGAGAAATCCATTGTTGAATGGAATACGGGGAATCATGCACTTCAAGGCTCAGTGGGATTGGTGCGGTTCATCAGTGACAGCCCCAAAAACCCTGCCTGGTCTTTTTTGCACTGCCTGGCACGCTTTGCCGAGTTTTCCGGGGTGGGCAAAGACACCGCTATTGGTTTTGGTCAAACCTGCTTGGAAAGTGAAAAAGTGACTTTTACGGGCATGAGGGCTAAAGAGTGAAGAATTCTGATGCTCGCAGCGAGGTTTATTGCAACATGTTGGGATATTTGTGATGAAATTGGTTAAAATACCCTTTACTGTTGCAATAATAGAAGCCCTGCTGCCCTTAGGGGCATTGATACGGCATCATCAATGGCACCAGGTATTAGATCGGGTACTAAAAAGTAAGTTAGAAAGAGGTACCAGCCCT
>DOEX01000284.1 GCA_003532515.1 Anaerolineaceae bacterium
ATGAACCACCCAAGCCTAATGGCAAAGGGTCTCGCAGTGACTGTGGGTTGAGCGTTTTGCCGGGTTCAGCCTTCACCAGGGCAGGACTGGAGTCCTGCCTACGAAAGATAAGGTTATTTTACCGCTGTGCAAGCATCCCTGAGCCCGCCAGCAATTCCTGCAACTGCTGGGTGATTTCTTTGCGGCGGTTTGCCCGCACCTCGAGCGAGAGTTCTTCCAACAGGTTGGAGGTGTTTTCTTTCGCCTCCTCCAACAGCCGGAAACGGAATAGGTTTTCCGCTGCCACAGAATCCAAAATCAAACGGTAGAACTGGATAGCGATGATGTGGCTCTCGATCTTTTCAAAAATCAACTCAGGGTCGCCCTCAACGATTGGCATCGGCCAGGTTTCTTTTTCGTCCTCTTGTTCATCACTCAAGCGCTCATTTTTTGCTGGAAGTAGCTCGGTAAGGGCAGGTCGATAGTTTGTGTTGGACCCCATCCGGCGATAAGAAAGTATTGAAACCTTCTTTAGACTTCTTTCGGCAAGTCCATGGTCCCATTCTCGGATCAACTTTGCCGCTACATCATAATCCGGCAACGATCCACTGCTGAGATTACCTCGTCTGGTAAATGGTATCCCTTCCTGCCGCAAAAGAGGATGGATGCGCTGACCAAACGCCAGCACACGAACAGACTCACCCTGCTTAGCTTGCAGGTATTCCCTGGTCATCCAAACAAGGTTTTTGTTATATTGCCCCACGATTCCGCGCGTGCTGCCAATCACTGCTAAAATTTGATGCTGCTCAATCGAGCGGAAGTTAAATGTTTCCTCCTGTGTTAGCATCACTGTTTTCCGGTTTGCAGTTTTCCGAATTAAACCAGCAACCTCGTTGAATCTCTCCGCGTAATCGTCCAACATACCCTGGCGGTTTGTTGCCATTTGCATTGTGCTCAATGAGAGCACACGCAGTGAGGAAATCAGAGGCTCAATTGCCTGCAAATTTTCCAGGCGTGATTGAGCGCGTTCTTTACCTTCAGACACGGTCTCCCTTTAGGGTAGTTCGTAGGGGTCAAGTGACCAGATAAAAACTACCGCGCCGCTATGTCCCAACTTTCTGCCCTCATTAGCGAGGTGCGGCTCGTCAGCTTCAGCGTCCATAGTGAGCCCGTATCCACGGTGAATCACGTTTCCTCCTGAACAAGATGCACTAATAATATCCAGCACATTTTGAAGATCGCTGGTGCGCACTGCGATAAAAAGTGTCAGTTGGGATTGCCGCAACATGCCGCCTCTGGTTTCATAGTATGTGGCGGTAAACCCTGAATTGATGAGTGAAGCCAAAACTTCATCTCCGCGTTTTCGCGGAACAACAGCCATAATCATTTTCATGAGGTTCGTTTCACTTTCTTCTCCCAGTAAGAGATAAATTCTCCAAATTCCAAAATTAGTTCATCTTCAGTTTCCTGATTTAGCTGGCGTTGATATCTGATTTGATCGACCGATTGAGCCGCGTGATTGTGGATGTAGTTGAGCATTTCTTTTGAAAATTGAGGAATGTCCGCCGGTTGGATGGCGTCCATATAGCCATTGGTAAGGGCATAAAAAAGGATGACCTGATCTTCCATCTTAACTGGCACATTCGGACCTTGTTGCAATAAAGCTTCAACACGTTGACCGCGTTCAATCTGTTTTTTGGTCGCCTCATTTACCTCTGTTCCAAAACGTGCGAAACGAACAACCTCTTCATACTGGCTCAATTCAAGTTTTAGCGCTCCCACTACAGATTTCATGGCAGGTTCCTGTGCCGCTGAACCAACCCGCGAAACTGATCTGCCGATATCAATTGCTGGTTTGCTGCCACTGTTAAACGTGTCCGCATCCAGAACGATCTGACCATCCGTGATCGAAATCAGGTTGGTCACAATATAACTTGAGATATCACCTCTCTGTGTGGTCGCGATTGGCAGCGCTGTGATCGATCCTCCGCCATGTTCTTCATTCAACCTGCAGGCTCTTTCCAAAAGACGGGAGTGCAGATAAAAAATATCGCCCGGGTAGGCTTCACGCCCTGGTGGTCGGCGTAAAAGCAAGCTCATTTCACGATAAGTATCAGCGTGTTTTGAAAGATCGTCATAAACAATCAAAACGTCCATCCCCAGGTCCAGGAAGAACTCAGCGATCGTGACACCAGCGTAAGGCGCCAAGTAGCGTAAAGCGGGAGGATCATCCGGACTTGAGACCATAATGATGGTCTGGTTCATCACGCCGCCTGCTTTTAGGGTTTCAATTGCATTCAAGATCGAGGTTTTTTTCTGACTAATAGCGACATAGACGCATTTTACATCGGTCCCTTTTTGGCTCAAAATCGCATCAATCGCCAGGGTAGTCTTGCCAATCTGACGGTCTCCGACAATCAATTCGCGCTGACCACGACCCAAGGGCAAAAGTGTGTCGATAATTTTCGTGCCAGTATACAAGGGCGTATCCACTGGGGCTCTCGCGATCACACCGGGGGCAATCCGTTCAACGTATCTGAACTCAGAGGGGATGATCGGACGGTTATCATCCAAAGAGCGACCAAGAGGATCAACTACCCTCCCCAAAAAAGACATTCCCACCGGAACACTCAGCCGCCGCCCGGTAGCTTCTGCCAAATCTCCCCCACGAATACCTGTGTCGGGACCCAGCAATATAACATCTACATGATTGCGATCCAGGTTGAGCACCATACCCTGAACACCATTCGGAAAGACCACCAGTTCTTCCAGGTGCACCATGGGCAAACCGCTCAGGGTGGCAATGCCATTTCCGATATGTTGTACCGTGCCAACACTTTTTGTATAGACCTGGCGTTTTTGTTCCTGGCTGAGGGATTGGAGCTCCCTGATGACGTAATCCGTCTTCAGGCTTTTCGACTTAGATTTAAGTTGCTCCTGGACTTTTTTCCTGACTTGCTCGAGAAAAAGGTTTGTGTCAACAGCAAGAGGATCGTTTTCTTTCAACCGTTCGGTAAGTTCAGACAACCTGCTTTGAACAGCTACGTCAATATCAGTCATCTTCCGGTTCCGCTAACATTTCCAACTTCAGGTTTATATCGTCTCGAAGCGAGTTCAAATGAGTGCCAATTGAATTATCCGCAACAACATCACCAATCCGTGCTTTTATACCTGCAACTAATTCTGGCTGAATGCTAATTTCCAGTTCAACTTCTTTGTCTGCCAGGGCGTTGAATGTATTGATCAGTTTCATATGTTGTTCAGTGCTAAGCTCTCTTGGAACAGAAATCTCTACAATTGGGATGCGGTCTACTAATGAATCCCTGACAGTCTGAACCAGGCGCATATTGGTCTTGCCCATGTTCCAGATTGTACGGCTTAGCTCATCTATCAGTTCGTCGTGAACTTTCGGTGGCGTCACTTGCGAGAGAGTGTCGTTGGAAATTTTGATGACTGTATTTACCAGATCCATCTGCGAGCGCTTAATATCAACTTCCTGTTCTTTACGAGCTTCGCTGATTGCTTCCATCATGATCTGATTTGCTTCTTCCTGGGTGGCGTTAAGTAAATCTTTTTGCTGTATCTGACTATTCCGGTAGGCTTCATCCGTGATCTGCTCAATCTCCTCATCCAGATTTAATAAACGTTCATCCAGTTCAGCCAATTTCTCAGCTGCCGCTTCGCGATCGTGAAGCAGAGCGGCGCGTGTGGCTGCTTTCTCTGCCGCACGTTCTTCTGCCCGTTTGGTCATCGGCTTGAAAACCAAAAAATAGAGGATGACCGTCAGAACCAGGAAGTTTACAATTTCCCAGATGATGGTGCCAAGATCCAAATCGAGCATGGGTTACCCTCCAAAAAATCGCGTGATCAGCGGATTCGCAAACAAAAGCACCAGGACGACAAGCAATACATAGATAGATGCCGTTTCCATCAAAGCCATTGAAATCAGCATCGCGGTGCGCAACTGAGGAGCGGCATCAGGTTGACGTGCCATACCTTCTAATGCCTTTTCAGCGGCTTTTCCTTGTACCCAGGTGGGAACCATAGTACCAATCATGATAGCAACTCCACAAACAATTGTTGTAACAATGAAAATCAAAACTTCAGGGCTTAAATTCTCCATTAGCCTTATCCTTTCTAATTTTTTTATTGATTAATTCCTTAATACTCATTTTCTTGCCTTCAGACTTCATCTTTGAATCTTCTTCGTTGATTTCAACAGCAGAGGAGATAAAGAGGGCAGCCAAGGTCGTAAGCACAAAGGCTTGTAATATCCCGGAGACCATCGAAACGGCAGTCAGCGCGATCGGTAATAAATAGGGAATGATTGAGAAAACGATCGCAACAATCAGGTCACCGCTTAATACATTGCCAAACAAACGCATGGAGAGGGACAAGGTACGGCTGAATTGACCAATCAATTCAATCGGAAACAATAAGATTGGTGAAGCGAAATCCTTCAAATACGGGAAAACACCTTTCTTGATCATGCCGTAGATATGAACTGAAAATACTACAATCAGAGCCAGCGCGATGGTGGTGTTGATATCGGAAGTGGGTGACTTCATGCGGGGCACAATGGATATCAAGTTTGAAGTAAGCGTGAAGATCATCAGGCTGCCCAATAATGGAATATAGGGGTGCAGATCGTCAACATCCATAGCGTCATCCACAATGCCGATAATCGCTTCCAGGATGAATTCAAGCAAGTTGGGCTTAAGCAACTTGAGAATAAGTACAAGTGCAATGATTGCAGCCATGGTTATCCAGGTATAGAGCACGGTATCTCGTATCGGGATAAGCCCAAAGAGTGTAAAGACGATCGGGTGTTCGATTACATCCAACTTACTTCTCCTTTGGTTCTATATCTTGTTTGTTGACTTTATTGTTGTAGAGGATAACCTGGATCCATGTTACAACCGTGATAGTGATCGCCATGCCAACCACAGCTATCGGCTCGGTTTTGAGTGCCAGGAAGAAAAGCAGACCAATCATCAAAAAGACAGAAACCCGGCTAATGATCAAACCTGTTAGATGAGATTTATTGTTACCCAAAACAGGTTGGATTTCTTCAATGCTTTTCCTTAACCATTGAAAAGACAGCACAGACCAACCAACTGAAACAAACATCCACAGAATGATCCAGAGAACGTTTACCTTCTCAGTCGTCATCGTAATTCCGCCATTCTTTCTTGATACCTTTTCTCTCTTCTTCTTTCTTTTCTTTATCCATCAAATAAAACTCATATCGTATATGCTTCACTACCGCAAAAATCGCTGAAATCAAACCAATCCCGAGCAGGATAAAGGTCCAACGCACTCCGTTATCCAAACGGCGGTCTAAAATAAAACCTAAAAGAGGTCCACCAACGATTGGTATGGCAATTTCCCAGCCAATCGTCGTAGCCCGCAAATCGCGTGAGCTGAAGAGGTTTCGCCGTCTGATTGGAACGCCCTCAGTTTTTTCAAAATCCTCTTCCTGGCGCTGTTGCTCAGTCATTTTGCCCTTAGTGAGTTGTTAAAACGCTAATCAGGTCATCTTTCAGAGTGAGAATACCACCTTTGACCTGTGCAACCTGTTCTTTACCATACTGCCAGTACTTAAGCTCACCATCTCCAGTTGCAGTGATAAGCGGGGCATGCCCAGGTCGGATACCCAACCATGACCCATCCGCCAGCTGGACTTGCATTGAGCTGATATTGTCCAGCCTCAATCCGCCTGAACCTAAACTCAGGACTTCAAGCGTGATTGTTTTCTTGTCCTCATCCGACCGGCTCATCGGCTGGCTCCTCTTTAACTTCTCTTATTTCAGAGTCAGTTTCCATCAACTCGGCTTGTTTGATCACATCGTCAATCGTTCCGGTCATATAAAATGCCTGTTCAGGCAAATCATCATACTTGCCTGCTAATATATCTTTGAAACCACGAATTGTCTCTTCTATCGGAACAAAGGCACCTGGTCTGCCCGAAAAAGCTTCAGCCACAATAAAAGGTTGAGATAAAAAGCGCTGCAAACGACGGGCGCGTATCACTGTTTGCTGATCAGACAGGGATAATTCTTCCATCCCCAAAATCGCGATCAGGTCCTGAAGTTCGTCATAGCGTGACAGCGTTGCCCGCACTTGCATTGCCACATCATAGTGTTCTCTTCCCACCAACTCAGGGGTCAACAGGTTGGATGTGCTCTGCAATGGATCGATCGCCGGGTAAAGACCCATCGAGACCAATCTTCTCGAAAGCACAGTTGTCGCATCCAAATGGGAAAAGGTTGCCGCAACAGCCGGATCAGTGACATCGTCTGCTGGAATGTACACCGCCTGAACAGACGTGATACTACCGTTGCTGGTCGAGGTGATCCGTTCTTGCAATAAACCCATTTCTGAGTCGAGCGTCGGCTGGTAACCCATTTCGCTGGGCAGGCGACCCAACAATGCTGAGACTTCAGAGCCTGCCTGGATAAATCGGTAGATATTATCGATAAATATCAGGACCGGACGATTTTCTTTATCACGAAAGTATTCTGCCATGGTCAGGGCGGTAAAAGGCACCCTCAAGCGGGCACCCGGAGGTTCGTTCATCTGTCCAAAGGTCAGGACGGTTGAATCGATCAGACCGGAGGCATTCATTTCCAGCCACATGTCGTTACCTTCACGGCTGCGTTCACCCACACCAGAAAACACGACGACGCCAGAGCTTTTCGTGATCGTATTATTCATCAACTCGAGCATCAAAACCGTTTTGCCAACACCGGCACCGCCAAACAAACCTACCTTGCCGCCCTTTGGATAGGGAGTCAACAGGTCAATCGCCTTGATGCCAGTCACGATCATTTCCCGTGAAACTACCTGTTCATTGACTGCCGGGGCTTTCTTGTGAATTGGTGAAACTTGTTCGGATTCGATTGGACCTTTTCCGTCTATAGGCTGACCGAGCACATTGAACAGGCGACCAAGTGTGTGTCGTCCAACTGGCACTTCAATCGGTTTTTCCAGGTCAATTACAGGCATGCCCCGGCGTAATCCAGCAGTAGGACCCATGGCTATTGCACGCACAACCTTGGTGCCGACATGCTCCTGAATTTCCAAAATTAGGTCTTCGCCTGACCGTCTTTTTACTAAAAGCGCATTGTAAATAGAAGGAAGATTGCCAGATTCAAATTCAACATCAACTACGACCCCCACGAGCCGAATGATCGTACCCTGATTGCGATGTTCTTCCTGCATAAATTCCACTTTACCTTGTTCACCTTCAGCCTGAAATTGTCTGTAATGAATACGGACTAACAAATATTATGCCAGATTTACCAAATGATGTCAAAAACATAAAATCAGGTTGCCACAACGACGAGAACGAGCTTGTTTTTTCAGACCTCGAATGACTTATAATTGATAGTCACGAATATCGTAGGAGCAGCAAGATGAAAATATCGTTAACTGGCATCAAGCCAACTGGGAACATCCACATTGGCAATTATTTCGGCGCGATTAAACCCGCCCTGGCTTTGACCGAAAAATATTTCGGTGTCTATTTCGTCGCGGATTTGCACGCTCTCAATAGCAATCCAGCGCCTGCTGAATTACAGCAGCTGATCTATGAAGTAGCCGCATCCTGGATGGCTTTTGGGCTGGACACTGAAAAAGCGATTTTCTTCCGACAGTCCGATATTCACGAAATTCCTGAATTAACCGCGATCCTCTCCGCCATCACTCCCAAGGGCTTAATGAATCGTGCCCATGCTTATAAAGCCACGGTGGATAAGAATGCTGAAACCGGACGCGACCCGGACGATGGCGTCAACATGGGGCTTTATACCTACCCCATCCTGATGGCTGCCGATATCCTCCTTTATGATTCCGATGTCGTCCCAGTTGGGCTGGATCAGAAACAGCATGTCGAGATTACCCGTGACATTGCCGAAAATCTGAACCGCATTTATGGGAAAACCCTTAAGGTCCCGGAAGGTCTGTTTGCCGAAGAGGTCAGAGACGTTCCAGGGATAGACGGACGTAAAATGAGCAAGAGTTACGGCAACACGCTCCCCATTTTTGCCTCAGAAAAGGCGTTGCGCAAACAGGTGATGCGAATCGTCACTGATAGCACCCCGCCCGAAGCCCCTAAAAACCCGGATAAGGACAATCTTTTCCAGATTTTCAGGTTTTTCGGCACACCCGAACGAGTTGAGGAAGTTCGCCAACTCTATCTTCACGGCGGGCTCGCTTATGGCACCCTCAAACAGGAACTATTCGAAACCATGCTGACTACTTTTCATCCCATCCGTGAACGCTTTAACCACCTGATGGAGAATAAATCGGAAATTGATGCTGTTCTTGCGATCGGTGCGGAAAAAGCCCGTGATCTCGGACGCCCAGTGCTTGCAAAAGTGCGGAAAGCAGTAGGATTAGACAAATAATGACAACCAATCAATTTGAATCAACTGTAATAATTAAGGACCTGGGGCAACGCTCAAAACTTAGTTCTCGTTCCATCAACCTCGCCCTGGTAGCCAATATTTTGCTGGCAATTCTCAAAACGACCGTTGGTATTTTCGCTCATTCATCCGCGTTGCTGGCAGATGGAATCAATTCCACATCTGACGTGGTCTACAACACCGCGATAGCGATCTTCATACGCTCATCACGAAAACCAGCGGATGACGACCATCCTTACGGGCATAGCCAGTTTGAAAGTATCGGTGCGCTTGTCATTGCTGCGTTTATCATTACCGCTGCCTTTACAATTTTCTGGAATTCCGTCCAGACAATGTTCGATTACCTGCAGGGAGGCGAGATCTCTGGAATCAATTCGCTCGCCCTCTATGTGGCACTGTTTACGATTCTGCTAAAAGGTCTTCTTTTCATCTATACCCGAACAGTGGGTAAGAAGACCAATAACCCAACCGTGGCAGCCCTGGCACTGGATCATCGCAACGACATCTTTTCAGCCGCTGCTGTTGTGGCAGGCACATTGGCCGCCCAATTTGGCTATTTTTGGGCAGACCCATTAGCCGGTGCGATCGTTGCTGTCTTCTTCCTGATGTCAGGTATTGAGATCCTGCGTGATTCAACCGATATTCTCATGGACACAGTTCCTGGCCAGTCTTTGGATAAAGAGGTACGTTCCTTGCTCGAGGATGTGGATGGCTTGGAAGGCATTGAACAAATTCAAGCCCATAGATTTGGTCAGTATTTGGTCCTGAATCTAACAATTTTTGTTTGCGGTGACAGTACTGTGCGTGCTGGACACGAAGTCGCAGAAGAAGTTGAGCGTAGGCTGAAAAAGGAGATTGACTTTCTTCAGGCAGTTCATGTACACTATCATCCAAAACCTGGATCTTAAAAGTAAGTGAACAATCACTCCCAAGTAAGCAGGGGAATATGTTGATGGATCAACACAATAGGAGAGCAAAATGAACGATTTTCAATTTTACAACCCAACGAGGATCATCTTTGGTGCGGGCAGCATCGCTAAACTGAAGAAACTGATTCCCGGCAAAGCCCGCGTGCTGCTGCTCTATGGCGGCGGCTCCATCAAGAAAAATGGTATCTATATGCAAGTTGCTGATGCCCTCCGAAAACATGAGCTTTTTGAATTTGGAGGCATTGAACCAAATCCTGATTACGCTACCCTGATGAAGGCTGTCAAGTTGGTCAAGAAGAATAAAATTGATTTTCTCCTGGCAGTTGGTGGTGGCTCTGTAATTGATGGCACCAAATTTATTTCGATTGCTTCTCTTTACAAAGGGGAGGACCCATGGGACATCGTCTCCCAGGGACTTGGGTCAACCCTCAAAAAAGCTTTGCCGATCGGCGTTGTGCTCACCATGCCCGCTACTGGTAGCGAGATGAATCGCAATAGTGTAATTTCCAATCGTGAAAAGGGGCAAAAACGTTCATTTGGAAGTGAAAAAGTTTATCCAAAGTTCTCAATTCTTGACCCAAAGGCGACCTATTCTCTGCCCAAAGAGCAAATTCGAAATGGGTTGGTAGATGCGTACGTTCATATCCTTGAACAATATTTGACTTATCCGGTTGACGCTGTGGTGCAAGACCGACAGGCTGAAGGACTGCTATTGGCAATTCATGAGATTGCTCAGCAAGCATTGAAGACCGATCCGCCAAATTATGACGCCCGCGCTAATTACATGTGGGTCTGCACGAATGCGCTTAATCACCTGATCGGCGTAGGCGTTCCGCAAGATTGGTCTACACATGGCATCGGTCATGCCTTGACCGCGCTTTATGGATTAGCACATGCTGAGTCGCTTGCAGTCGTTTTGCCCTGGTTGCTCTGGTATAAACGGGAGCAGAAGCAAGAGAAATTGCTGCAATTTGGATATCGCGTGCTTGACCAGAAAATGCAAAAATATTCAGAACGTATCGATCGCACCATCGAAGCCCTGTCAGCTTTTTTCCACAGCATGGGTATGCCTACCACGTTGACCGCCTATGGCCTGGATCCAGATAAGGTGGCGGAAGAGGTTCAGGCACACCTGGAAGCGGAAGGTTTCACTAGAGGTGAACACCGGGATATAACCGCAGTGGATGCGGCCGCAATTTTACGCATGAGCCGATAAAAAAATCTTAAACCATACCTGATGGGCGGTTTTGAAACCCGCCCATTTCTTTTGTAGCGGAGCCATTTTTCCCAAACGCCACAGGGCGAGACAAA
>DOEX01000233.1 GCA_003532515.1 Anaerolineaceae bacterium
ATGGAGCTGAACAAGCGATCGGCTTCAATGGCACGCCTGAGCAGGGTGCCTTTGCCAATGATATGCTGCTGACCGACGACATCGTCGAGCGTTTGTGGGCGCATCCGGGCAGCCAGGGGTGCCTGTGAGCGTAATTGTTCATCCAGAGAGTGGTCAAAAAGATCCATCTGGTCTAATATCCTTGCTCCAGGTCCACCAGATTATAAAGAGATTCATCTGCGAGATAACGCTTTAGATTTTCGATGAACAACTCAACCACCTGGTTCATCATGTTAGGTGAATATGCTGCAAGGTGAGGTGTGATGATCACGTTCGGATGGGTCCAAAGTGGGCTGTCAGGCGGTAGCGGCTCTTCGCTGAAGACATCAAGGGCAGCCCCGGCGAGTTGACCTGAGTTGAGAGCATCAACCAAACTGCGTTCATCCACCAGCTGACCGCGGGAGACATTCACAAAATAGGCTCCTGGCTTCATTGCTTCGAACATTTCCCTGTCAAAAAGGCATTCAGTTTCCTTGGTGTGAGGAAGAGTCAGGACCACAAAATCACAGTCCTTCAGCATACCTGGCAAGCCTTCATTAGGATAAAGACGGTGGAAATAATTGCCGAGTGGATCGCCCAAACCTTGAGGGGTATAGCCTGTATCTTCAGGGTGCAGAACGTCGCGCTTGCTGGCTAACACTGTCGCACCATAGGCGTAAAGCTGACGTGCAACCTCGCGCCCGATCGAACCATAGCCGACGATTCCGACTGTACTGCCGCGAAGTTCTTTCGGTTGGAGGCTAGTGAATTTGTCTTCAACCCAGCGTTTATCCCGCTGAGCCTGAATCATCAAAGGCATTTTATGACCCAGCATAAGCAGCATCATGATGACGTATTCACCCAACTGGCTGACATTCGCGCCACTAGAGCTGGTGACTTGCACATTTTCCTGGTGCAAAAGGGAATTATCCAGCAGTTTCTCCACACCTGCCCAGCTGCTTTGAATCCAGCGCAGATTAGGGACTTTTTCTGCTGAGGGTAAAAATGCGCCTGAAGTGAACAGAATTTCGGTCTTCCGCCATGTTTCATCCGAAACCTTGTTAACTTCTTTGGCTTTGAAAACATCCAGCTGGATGCGTTCATCCAAACTTTGAATTTGCCGAATCTGTTCCTCGCTGAGGGCAATCGTACTTAGAATTTCAATTTTTCGTTTTGCTTCCATATTAAGTGGCTACTTTCGATTTCAATCTTGATCTATCCTGGAGATCCAGGACTTGTGTTCATGGGATTTTTTGCGCCGGGATGGAGGAAGTTGGACCTCACGTTTTGGGTTTCGGGAAACCTTGCGAAACAGAAGGGCTGCCAAAAGAAGCCCCAGAATCAGCAGCAGTGCGATCGGAGAAACGCTTTCACTGGAAATAAATGATACGACCAACCATACCAGTGCAACGGTTGCTGTGAGTGCCAGTAGTGTTCGAATTTTTTTCACCAAATCCACCCGACCAGTCCTTGTTAATTGAAAACCAGGCACTTGGCCTGGTTCAATTTTACTTTGCTTTATGGACTAAGATCAGACGCGTTTAACCCTGGTTTGAGATTGTTCGTGCAAATACAGGGGCAGGTAATAGAGACCTCCGCCGTTCTTTCCAGCTGAACCAGAACCTTTCCAGCCTCCAAAAGGTTGGAAGCCAGGCCATGCACCCGTTGTACTGCCCTGAGGACGGTTCGCGTAGGTTGTGCCAGCTTCTATATGGTCAAAATACCATTCGGTCTCCTCGTCGTTGCCGTAGAACCCGGCTGTGAGACCGTAGTCAATGTCGTTCGCGATTTGCATGCCTTCTTCCAGGCTCTTGATCGGGGCAATCATCACGATAGGGAGGAACATTTCAGTTTTCCAAAGGTAATGATCCAGGGGAACGTCAACGGCAACGGTTGGAGCGCAAAAGTAGCCCTGGTGCATGCCGCTTTCTAACAGATGCTTTCCTCCGGTGAGAATAGTCCCCGATTGTTCCAGGTCTTTGCTGAATTTTGCATAGTCTTCGTAAGCGCTTTTGTTGATGACAGGACCAAACCAGTTTGCCTGCAGTGTTGGATCACCGATTGTCAAGGCATCGGTCAGTTCAGTTACCCGTTTGATGAAAGACTCGTAGAGTTCTTCTTCAACAAAGATACGAGAGTTGGCAGAGCATTTTTGACCCTGCAGACCAAAGGCGGAGCGCACACAGCCAATGGCAGCGTCTTCCAGATCCGCATTTTTTGAGATGATGGTGGCATTTTTACCGCCCATCTCGAGGATTACCGGATGGGGAAATTTTCGGTTGGCAAATTTGCGGTAGATATCCATGCCAACTTCCATTGAACCAGTGAAGGTTACACCAGCGACATCGGGATTTTCGGTCAGGGCGTTTCCAACCGTGGAACCAGGACCAGTTACCATGTTGAGCACACCATTGGGAAGACCAACTTCTTTGGCGCACTCTATCATAAGGGAATCGCCCCAGCTAACGCCAGAGGCGGGTTTCATTACGACGGTGTTTCCAGCAATCAGTGCATTGCCAACCGGTCCCATTGCCAATGCAACTGGGAAATTGAAGGGGGAGATCACCAACCAGACCCCGTAAGGTTTCAGTACCGATCTGTTTTTGGATACAAATCCTTGGAGAGGATCACTGATCATTTCCTTGATGAAACCGTTGTTATCTTCCATAACCTGGGCACCATAGAGGATCAGATCGGCAGTTTCCTGCACTTCACCAAGTGCTTCCATACGGTTCTTTCCGACTTCCAGGGCAACAGCAGCGCTAATTTCATAGATACGTTCTTCGATGCGGTGAGCGAACTTGCTGATAATGGCAACCCTTTCCTGCCAGGGGGTCGCCTTCCAGGCAGGGAAGGCTGCTTTGGCGGCTGCCACAGCATCGTTTGCGTCTTTTGCAGTACCTTTTTGAAAGGTTGCCAGGTGCCAGGAAGTGTTAATGGGAGAAAAAGATTTTTGTTTTTCTTCTGCAAAGCGATCTTCTCCGTTAATGTACATCGGATATTCTTTGCCCAGGCTTGCTTTCAGCTCTTCCAGGGCGTTATCGAAATCATCGTGCAACTCCTGTGGGGGGGTGTGCATGGTTGCGTAAGTTAGTTTGAATGTCATTGTGTGTAACCTCCAGTAAAACAGGGCTATATTTTAACACAACGATCTCTCAGGCATTTACAAAGCCGATACAAAACCGATGTTATTAAGGGAACAGGGTTATGTCAGGAGACCAGACAGGCAGGACATGCCCGTGGTCAGAGACCGGCGCGATCATTGTGCAGTCTGATTTTACGGTCATTGTTATGCATGACAGGCAGATCGCCATATTCTGTTTCGTGGACACCGCCAATCGTAGAGCGAGATTGAGGGCACCTTGCGTGATGTGGCCATGGAAAGTTTCGTGCACTCAATCCGCCGATGATGAAGTTCCCATGTTATGCAGATTACTCATGATTTTTTGGCGGATTGGAAGCACACAAATATCGCTTAAAAAGCGTGTAAGTTGTGCTTCCATTCACGCCCTACAGGTACCCTTTCTGATTTTGTCATTCAATTACAGGCAGATCGCCAAGCTTCGCTCGTGATGACAGGCAAACTTAAGATGGTGGGTCGGCGACCCACCTTACAATACTGGAAAGGGCAGGTAGATAAAAAGTGGAGACCTTCGGTCAGAACCCGCGCGCGGTGGGGACACCGGCGCGATCAAGAGTCACAGGCAGATCGCCAAGCTTCGCTCGTGATGTCGGAGTGAGACCGCGTAAATTTGCGTTATGACAATAGTTGTGGCGGTCTCATTCCGACCTACGCCGATATTCTTTGGAATACAAAAGAAACGAAACGGTTTTGTTAATTTATTTTGAATTTCTTGGAAGTAGAGTTGAACAGGTCGATTTCGAGGACTTCGCCATCAAGACTGGGTTTACCAAGAAGAAGTTTGACTGTCTCAGCAGCCTGCCAGGAGGCGG
>DOEX01000128.1 GCA_003532515.1 Anaerolineaceae bacterium
TTGAACCCGGTAAAGTGCGCATGTATGTCTGCGGACCAACCGTCTATGCCGATGCTCATTTGGGACATGCCATGTCTGCTTTGGTTTTCGATATTGCCCGTCGGTATCTCGAATATAAAGGCTACGACGTCCGTTATGTCATGAATTTTACGGATGTGGATGACAAAATTATCAATAAAGCCAACGATTTGGGAGTCGATCCGTTTGTGCTTGCCCAGCAGTACATCGACGGTTACAAGCGCAACCTGGAAGCACTCAACATCAAACCGGCTACCGTCCATCCCCGTGCCACGCAGGACATGCCACAGATCATCCAAATGATCCAGCAGTTGATCCATAACGAGTCCGCTTATGTCGTAGATGGCGACGTCTATTACAGCGTTGATAACGATGAAGATTATGGCAAACTGAGTGGTCGTTCGCTTCAGACCATGAACGCCGGGTCCCGCATCCAGGTGGATGAACGCAAGGAACACCCCATGGATTTTGCGCTCTGGAAATCCACTAAACCGGGTGAACCTGCCTGGGAAAGCCCCTGGGGAATGGGACGTCCAGGTTGGCATATTGAATGTTCTGCCATGAATATGGTTCATTTAGGTGAACAGATTGATATCCATGGCGGGGGCAATGATCTGATTTTTCCCCATCACGAGAATGAGATTGCCCAAACTGAGTCAATTACAGGCAAACCTTTCGCACGCTACTGGATGCACAACGGCATGATGGGCTTGAAAGACGAGAAAATGTCAAAGTCCATAGGCAATATGATCACAATCGATCAGTTCCTCAGCCAACATCCGGGGGATGTGATGCGCTTGTGGGTTTTGAATGGCTCTTACCGCAGCCCTCTCACTTATAACGAGGCAGTTATAGAGCAAACCACGCAAGGATATAAACGTCTGCTCACTGCAAAAAAAGGTGCTTTGCCAGGTGCAAAAGGTTTAGTTGAAAATGAAGAACAGAAGCTGGCAGAGGCGTGTAACCATGCCCGTGAGGCTTTTGTGGAAGCCATGGATGATGATTTCAACACATCTTCAGCTATGGCGGCGATTTATGAGCTGGTTAAGGTCATCAACCAGGCACGCGCTGATGGTGCAAACGTGGCCCAACTTGAGCAAGCCCAATTTGTTTTCAACGAACTGACAACCACTTTGGGCTTAGTTCTATCCGAAGAAGGTTCTCAGGGGACCTCTGCCGATGCATTTATAGACCTGCTGGTTGCCCTGAGGTGGGATTTACGCGCTGAGAAGAATTGGAAAATGTCAGACAAGATCCGCGATGAACTCAAGGCATTGGGCGTGATTCTGGAAGACAGCAAAGATGGAACTACCTGGAGCTGGGAAAATTGATGAAAGAGTGGCTAACAGGTCGCAATCCAGTGTACGAATCATTGCGGGTTAAGCGCCGTCATTTCTTTAATTTACTCGTGCAGCAGGACGTGAAGATTGAAGGCAGGCTGAAGGATAGTGTCGAGCTTGCCCGGCAATCCAAAGTTCCTGTTCGCATGGCAAACAAACAGCAATTGGCTCAAATTGACCGTCACCACCAGGGCGTTGCACTGGAAGCCAGTGATTATCCCTATGCAGCTCTGGAAGACTTGATCGCACACTCAAAGGCACAAGCGGAAGCCCCTTTTTTTCTTTTGCTCGACTTGATTCAGGATCCTCAAAACCTGGGCTCTTTGCTAAGAACAGCAGAATTAATGCACGTTCACGGCGTCATTTTGCCTTCGTCCCAGGCTGCCCAGGTGACCCCTGCCGTGATCAATGCCTCATCAGGCGCTGCTGAACATTTGCTCATCGCTCAATACAACCTGGTCCAGGCAATTGAGCGGCTTAAAGAGCTGGATCTTTGGGTTTACGGATTGGATACTGATGAAAGATCCAAAACCCCGGACAAGTTGTCGTTAAAAGGCGGAGTGGCAATCGTCGTGGGGAATGAAGGTGAAGGATTACGCAGTTTAGTTCGCAAGAATTGCGATGAAATCATGCGCTTGCCGCAGTATGGGCAAATCGATTCGCTTAACGCTGCCGTCGCCGGTTCGATAGCTCTCTACCTCGCCCGACAAGCAAGAGAATAGGAAATTCTTTACGGAACGACCGGTATCCGTTCCGTAAAGACGTTTTGTTAGACAGTTTTTGGAATGCCCAGTGGTCGTTCCCTACGACGTGTCAGGTTGTTGAAAATTGGCAAAATAGCTCGCAACGACCAAAAATAATTACAACACCACCACCATAAACACCCACAAGGCAATCATCACAATACACAAGAAAAAGCGTAAGATAGCCGCGCTACCGTAGCCAAAAGCCAGCGCCTTGGTGCTTTCCCAGGCTTTTTTGTGGTCCTTTTCCAGGCGATTATATTCGATCAAAAATAGCGTTCCAAGGGCTAATGCCAGACCACCCAGGGGTGTCAGCAGGATCCCACCAACAATCATGACCACCATTGTCACAAGGATTTCCCACCAGGGTACTCCCATCTTACGCGTTCCCGATGCCCCCAGGATGTTATCAAGAAGTGAGCCAATGATCATTATCAGGGTATTGAGCACAAAAATCGCAATCGTTAGTCCAAATTGCCAGCCTTCGTGACTTTTATTGAACCCAACGAAAATCACCCATATCAACTGTCCGATCCATGCAACGGTTAATCCGGGAAAGAATACCAGGAGCAATCCAACCAAACCAACCAGGTTCAAGAGCCCACTGATTACCAGGATCAGGTAATGAAGCCAGACTGGGTTAATTGTCATTTTCGGATTACCTCAACCCCTCCCATGAGCGGTTTCAGAACCTCAGGAACCACAATGCTGCCATCTGCTTGCTGGTAGTTTTCCATCACGGCAATCAGCGTGCGCGGCAAGCCCAAACCAGAGCCGTTGAGGGTGTTGACAAACTGCAAAGCCGAACCATCAGCAGGGCGATACTTGATATTCGCTCGCCTTGCCTGGAATTGACCAATGTTGGAAATCGAAGATACTTCCAGCCATTCCTGGCAGCCTGGTGCCCAAACCTCTACATCGTAGGTCTTATGCGAACCAAAGCTCAAATCACCAGTGGATTGCAGCAGCACGCGGTAGGTTAACCCCAACCCTTCACAAGTAGCACAGGCATCTGCTACCATGTTGTCCAATTCCTGATTGGCGTTCTCGGGCAGGCAGTATTTATACATTTCGACCTTGTCAAACTGGTGTCCTCGTTTCATCCCACGCACGTCGCGACCAGCGCTCATTTTCTCGCGGCGGAAACAAGCTGTATAGGCTGTCATATTGAGTGGCAATTGTGCTTCGTCCAAAACCTCGCCCATCATGATGCCAGTAAGCGGGACTTCGGCAGTCGGCACCCACCAATAATCTTCTTCATGATCGTGATAGAGGTTTTCAGCGAATTTGGGCAGCTGCCCGGAAGCAAACATGACCTCTTCTCGAACCATCCAGGGTGGGTAAAATTCTTTATAGCCCTGGCGAATGTGCAGATCCAACATCCAGAAAATGAGGGCGCGCTGCAAGCGTGCACCGGCACCTTCTAGAACGTAGAAACGTGTACCGGATAACTTCACACCGGCTTCAAAATCGACAATGCCCAACTCAGGACCCAAATCCCAATGCGCTTTAGGCTCAAAATCAAAAATTCGTTTATCACCCACCGTACGGATGACAACATTGTCTTTATCGTCAACACCTGTAGGCACATCCTGGTCGGGAAGGTTGGGAATTGAGGCTACCTGGTAGTACAGATTGGATTCCACGCCCTTAAGCTGTTCATCCAACAAATTGATGTCATCGCCCAAAGTGCGCATGGAAACAATTTTGGCTTCACGCTCTTGTTTGTCTTTCATACGTCCGATTTCTTTGGAAACCGCATTGCGTTCAGCTTTCTTACTTTCAACGTCCAAAATCAGTGCCCGTCGTTTTTCGTCGAGCGCAACGATCTCATCGATGACGTCTGTTTCCATGTGCCTTTTTAGTAAAGCCTCTTTGACCAATTCGGTCTGTTCGCGAATCAATTTGATATCTAACATACTAACCTCTGAATGACCTTTATATTTGCTTTATTGTACCCTCAAGGATAATTTGCGAACGGAATTGTAGGGAATGAGCACTGTCCAAAAGATGAAGCGAGCATGAAGGGACATCCTGTTTTTCTTTTCCGTTTGGATTGTCATTCTGAGCCTATTTTGCGAAGAATCTTACTCTTCACCAAACAACTCGCATGCCAGAGCAAAGATCCTTCGTTTCACTAGGATGACAGTGTTGAGGGCAGTAATGATCTTCACTGCCCTGTAAGGGTTGCCCTGTAAGGGTTGCCCTCTAAGGGTGTGCCATTATGCTGCAAAATCTAGACATACAGGTGAGGTTCCGAAACCTCCTCTTGCTTAGTTTCAATTATTAACCGTCGATCATTTTGTTCTTGATCGCAACCAGGTTCTGGTGGATCTCAAAGACCACGATCAACAATTCTGAGTAAACTCTTGCCATCAGGATACCCAAAACGACCACCAATGGTCCACCGAGAAGTCCGCCAAGCGCCGGAGCAACACTTTCTTGCTGGAAAGCAGAAATCACGCCACCAAAGAGCACGACGAGACCACCGATGATCGAAGCTGCGATTCCGATATAGAACAGAATTTTGATGATTACCGGGGTAATCATCTTGTCAAAATTTAGCAGGGAACGTAAATTCATAATATCCTCCATGAATTATTGTGATAGGACAATTGTACACCAAGTCAGGTTGGAATTTCCGCAACTGTACGAAACTAATAAAGCCCTGGTATCCTGCCTTGGTGAAAAAACCCCGGATATTCACGCAAGTCAAAGAACAGCCTGATCAAGTTGGGGTGATATGGTAAGAATTCGCCGTCTTGAATCATGCCAAGAATGGTTTTCTGGTCTGCCCATCTCACTTCAGCAACCTCTTCGACCTGCAATATCAAGTCGCCCAACTCAGGGTTGAGATGGATCAGGTAGACATCATCAAAACCATACTCAAAATTGAATGTCAATGCAGGACGGACCTGGCTGAAATCAAAATTGATGCCCAATTCTTCCACCAGTTCGCGCTGAGCGGCTTGCCAGCTGGAGTCGCCTTTTTGTGCTGCCCCACCGACACTGACATCCCACAATCCAGCCCAAAAGCCTTTTTGCAGGCTTCGT
>DOEX01000116.1 GCA_003532515.1 Anaerolineaceae bacterium
GCGATGAAGGCAACTGCTGATGAATATGAAATCCCGACAACACGTGATTTTGCTCCAAGCGGTTCCGGTACCGATGCCTTTGACGTGCAGGTTGTCCAGGCTGGCATTCCAGTGGTAGAACTGGGAATTCCCCTGCGTTACATGCACACACCAGTTGAAGTGGTCAGTATTAAAGACATCAAACGAGCAGGAAGGTTGATGGCTGAATTTATCAGCGATCTCCCGCTTGATTTTATGAATTCGGTGAGATGGGAGTAGATGATGGCGAGAAAGGTTGATAGCTCGAAGAAATATTCTCCCAAATTGGGTAAAAAAGAACTGGATCTGCTCACATGCCTCAGCAACGCCCTGGCTGTTTCGGGCGATGAACAGGAAGTGCGCGAAATCGTATATGAAGAATTGAAGGAATTTAAGGATTTCATGCACACCGATGCCATGGGCAATGTTCTGGTAACCCGTGAAGGAACGGGACCAGACCGAGTTAGGGTGATGATTGCCGCGCATATGGATGAGGTTGGTATGATGCTGACTAAAGAAGACGGCGACGGACTGTTTGAGTTTGTTGTCATAGGTGGGGTAGACCCACGTCAACTGGTCGGCAAACCTGTAATTATTGGTCGCAAACACATTCCAGGCGTGATTGGTGCTAAAGCAATTCACCTGACCACCAAGGAAGAACGTGAACAGGTTCTGAAAGTCAATTCTTTGCGAATCGACATTGGCCTTGGTGGCTCAAGGTTGGTAGAAATCGGCGATAGGGCAACCTTCGCGACCAACCTGGCAGTTTTGGGTCCGAGTTTGCGTGGCAAAGCCCTGGATGACCGCCTGGGAGTGTTCAATTTGATCCAGCTGCTTAAGAACGCTCCGGATAACATCGATCTGCTGGCTGCCTTTACGGTTCAGGAAGAATTGGGTTTGAGGGGTGCCAGAGTAGCGGCATATCACTTCAATCCTGACATCGGCATTGCGATGGATTCCACCCCGGCAAACGACATGCCTCATTTTGATGGCGAGGTAAACAGCACGCACAACACCAAACTGGATGGTGGTCCGGCAATTTACCTGATGGACGGCGCTACCATTGGCGACCGACGCCTGGTGAAGTGGCTGACCGAAACAGCGGAAGCAGAAAAGATACCCTGGCAATACCGCCAGCCTGGCAAAGGTGGAACGGATGCAGGCGCAATCCACAAGACACGCGCCGGTGTGCCGAGCGTATCGGTTTCCGTGCCACAACGTTACTTACACTCACCCGCCGGCATGGTCCGGATTGATGATGAGTTAAACACCTTGAAGTTAATGCATGCCGCTCTTTCACGGCTTGATAGAAGCACCCTAAACCCGCAGGAGAATAAATAATGGCAAAGAAAAGTAACGATTTATTGAACGTCTTGGAGATGTTGGTTGAAACGCCTGGTCCTTCCGGCTCTGAGCATTTGATCCGGTCGAAAATTGAAGCTGAGATCCGCGACCATGTTGATGAAATTTATACAGACGCGCTTGGCAACCTGATTGCCAAAAAAGGCACCAAAAAGGATGGCGGTAAACGCGTAATGATCTCCTCTCATACCGACGAGATCGGTCTGATGGTCACCCACGTTGATGACAATGGTTTTGCTCGTTTCATCACCATCGGTGGTGTCAGTCCGTTAACCTGCATCGGCGGCAGGGTTTTGTTCATGAACGGAACACAGGGTGTGATCGGCATGGAAAGACTGGATAAAGACGAGCATCCCAGCCTGGAGAAACTCTTTATCGATACTGGCGCGACCTCCAAAACCGACAGCACCATTGGTGTTGGGGACGTGTGCGGTTTTGAGCGACCCTTCGTCAACATGGGCAAGCGCCTGGTGGCTAAGTCGATGGATGATCGTGCGGCTGTTGCCGTGGCAATTGAAGCCTTGAAAGCAGTCAAGAAGACTGTTAATGAGATCTACTTTGTTTTCAGCGTGCAGGAAGAAGTGGGTTTGCGCGGTGCAATTACCGCTGCCTACGGCGTTGATCCGGAAGTCGGTATTGCTGTGGACGTCACCCGCACAGGTGACACTCCCAAGGGCGTCAAGATGGAAGTCGCCTTGGGTAAAGGTCCGGCGATCAAAGTGCGTGATTCTTCTTTCATCGCTGATCCGCGTGTAGTCAATTGGATGGTAGAAGAAGCGAAGACCCAGGGCTTGCCTTATCAGCTGGAGGTTTTGGAAGCGGGCGGAACCGATGGAGCCGCCATTCAGCGCACACGTGCCGGTGTGCCGGCCGGGTGTCTTTCGATTCCCTGCCGCTACATTCATTCACCCTCCGAAATGGTGGATGCGGATGACCTTCAACATTGTGTCAGCCTGCTGGCTGGTTTGTTAAGTAAAGGAATCGAGATTTAAGCGAAAAGCGATCTCGCTGAGATGCTTTACAATTAATTTTATGAAAACAAAGAGGTTTGGGCTCAACAAAGGCTTACTTTCACGCGGGTGGCTGATCGCTATCCTGCTGTTGATGCTATTTGTCACCGCATGCGAGGGCTTACCGATTGAAATTCAGCTGCCCTGGCTTGATACCCCTGTGCCCACTGAAGAGACGGAAACACCGGTAGACCTTCAGGGCACGCCTACACCGGCTTCACCTGAACCCGAACCTACGCTAACTGCTGAGACAGGCACTGGAAAGATCATCATCTGGCTGCCTCCGGAGTTAACTCCCCACGAAGAGAGCCTGGCTGGTCTCTTGTTGCAAGAGAAGTTGAATAGCTTTGCGCGGGAGAATGATGTTGAAATCGAAGTGCGAGTGAAAGCCCAGACCGGCAGCGGTAGTCTTACCGATGCGCTAACTGCCGCAAACCTGGCAGCGCCCACGATTTTACCTGACCTCATTGTTCTTTCGGATGCCGATTTGCAATTAGTGGCAAAACGGGAGTTGGTGTACCCTCATTCCCGCCTGCAGGAATTAATGCTTGATACCGACTGGTATCCATTCGGGCAAGAAGTAAGCCTGGATAATGGTGAGGTGTTGGGGATTCCCTTGCTAACCAATCCACTTGCCCTGGTATACAACGAAGCTTCGTTGCTCGTGCCGTCCAATGATTGGACTGCCATTAAAGATAATTTTGGATACTTTGGCTTTGCGGCAGATGACTCCCAGGCAAATTACCTTCTGCTTCTCTACCAAGCTGTTGGTGGAAGAGTGATGGATGCCCAGGGGCGCGCCATCCTGGAAGAAGCAGCCTTGGTCGAAGCGCTGACTGCTCTCAAAGAAGGACAGGGAGCACTGCACATCAGTAACCTTTCGGTTGACTTTCAAACAGAAGACCAGGTTTGGAATGCATTTTTGAACCGCAGCCTGGATACAGCGGTTGTACCGATAGCGACAATATTGAATCAACGCGCAGAAGTTGCCAACCAACCAAAACCGGCATTGGCGGAGCCAGACATTACTTTGGGAACCGCCATGGTATGGGTTTTAGGCAATCCTGACCCTGCCAGGCAGGAGCTTGCTCTGGATTTACTGTCAGAGTTGACAGAAACTGAATTTCTATCCAATTGGAGCGAGGCTTTGGGTTGGCTTCCTGCCCGCCCATCGGCACTGGGTGCCTGGAAAAATCCTAATCTGAAACCAGCTTTGGAAAAAATTGCCCAGGCAACCAGGCTTTACCCACCGGAAGAAATAATCAATCGTTTGGGACCGGCACTGCGCAACGCCACCTTGCTTATTTTGAGGGATGGCGCAGATCCGATTGAAACTGCCAAAACTACCATTGAGAGCATTAAATGAACCGCGAACCTGAAAAGAATCAGAAAACAAAGCGTTTAAACGGAACCATTTGGAGCATTATCGTTCTTGCTCTGATGGTTGTTGCACTTGTCATTTTCGTAATGACCAGTGACCGCAGCAAAAGTGTGACTTCTATCGCTTTGAATCAAACAGTAACCGCTTTACAGGCACTGCCAACAGGCACAACAACGCTTATCAACGGAGCTTACCCGATCAGCCCACCCCTTGAGGTCAATATCAACGGTATCCTGGTGATGGGCGGTCTGTTAGTCCTGGTCGTCTTTTTTACCGTGATTCGGGAAGCTATCCTTCACAAGAGAACTCAATGAACAGTCGAATTGAATATTTGCGTCAGACGATAATCCGCTTCGGGTTGGACGGCGTGGTCATCAACCCCGGGGCGAGTTTACGCTGGCTAACCGGTCTCAGTTTTCATTTGATGGAACGACCAGTGGTCCTGCACCTTGGCACGGAAGGAAAACCGCGCATCATCCTGCCAGCGTTGGAACTGGCAAAATTGGAGAAGCTTCAAAATGAACTCGAAGTTTTTGCCTTTGGCGACGACCCTTCTACCTGGCAAAGCGTGTTTGAGGAAGCGATGGGTTTTGCTAAAGGTCAAAGATTGCGCATAGGCGTAGAGCCGACCAGTTTGCGCTTTTTGGAACTAAATTTGCTCCAAAAAGCCTTGCCCGATACAGATTTTGCAGATGGCAGTGCGATTTTTGCTGATTTGCGCATGGTCAAGGATGAGCAGGAGCTTAAAAAAATGCAAAACGCTGCTCAAATTGCTGAAGCAGCCTTGCTGGAAACCTTAAGAACGATCAGGGTTGGGCAAACCGAAAAAGAAATTGCCGCTCAATTGTTGGTACAGCTCTACAAACATGGTTCTGACCAGGAATTACCCTTCGCTCCGATTGTGTCATCCGGACCGAACACAGCCAACCCGCATGCCTCCCCTTCGGAGCGGAAGTTAGAAACTGGGGATGTGCTCCTGTTTGACTGGGGAGCGGGGTTTGAAGGTTACTATTCTGACATTACGCGCTGTTTCTTTATTGATTCTGTGGACGAACGCATGCTAAAAATTGCTGAGACCGTCCAACACGCCAACCATTATGCTGTTTCTGGAGGGCGACCTGGTATGCAAGCGGGCGAAATTGATGGGATAGCCCGGCAGGAAATTGAAGAAAGCGGTTTTGGCGAATATTTCACCCACCGAACCGGGCATGGACTGGGGATGGAAGCGCACGAAGCTCCTTATATCTTTAGCGGTAACCCCTTACGACTCCAAAAGGGAATGGTCTTCACCATTGAACCCGGTATCTACGTGCCCGGATTGGGCGGTGTTCGCATCGAAGACGATGTAGTGGTAGACGAAGATGGCTTTACCTGTCTGACCTCTCTGCCCAGAGAAGTCATGACAATAGAGCGATACCTGAGATTAATGCGGATATTTGAGAACAAATGAAACTTGCTTATGAGACCCTGACCATCGGTCCCATGGGCAACAACGTCTATTTTTTGATCGACGAAGACACGAACAACTGCGTGATCATCGATCCGGGCTTCTTGCCCAGAACTCAACTCGACTTTATCAAAAAAAATGGCTGGAATTTGCGTCAGATTTGGGTTACTCACGGGCATTTTGACCATACAGCCGGTGTGAAGACAATCAGTGATGCCTTTGACCCACCTGTTCCGATTGCAATGCACCTTGAAAGTTTTGAGTGGTCGAAAGATAATCCTTCGGCTCAAAGCTTTGGGATATCGGTGGATGAAGTGCCGCACGTTGACATTCCATTAGTTCATGGCATGAAATTGGGCATCGACCCGCAGAGTGAAGAGAAGGTCGTGGAAGTCAGGGATGTCTCCGGTCATAATCCGGGATCGGTCATCTTTTATTGCCCGGAATTGAAAATCGCGCTGGTGGGGGATGCGATATTCAGGGAAAGTATTGGACGAACGGATTTTGCTGGCAGCGATCATCAATTATTGTTGAAAAATATTCGAGAACAGATCTATAGCCTGCCCGAAGATACCGTTCTGTTACCAGGGCATATGGGGGCAACCACGGTCGGGCACGAGAAACGTTTTAATCCGTTTGTCAGAGGTTAGTTTGATTGCAATGGCACATATGCCGAGTGCACTCTTAGATCGCACCGGTGTCCCCACCGAGTGCGCGCTTTGACCGATAGGTCTCCAAATGACGTAATTTAGGACACCTGCGGTGAAAACGTGTGCTCGGTCTGCCTACTAACGCCTACGGCGTCGGGGTGCTCTGCAAGACCGGCACAATCGAAAGTGCTTTATTTGTGGGGATGGTGGCTCTATTACCCTGTAATGGTTTCCCCATCCGTAGATTGAAAATCAAAAAATTGTTAAGAATTCTTTAGTAATCCCTCACCCCCGTTCGCTACGCTCACGGACCCTCCCCCGGAAAGGGAGGGCTTAAAAAACCGACCACACTCGGTCAGGACAGCGACACAATTAAACTGCTCCCTCCGCCTTACTCCTCTGGCATTTCCAGGCCGCCAGTGGCAGCCATCCAGTCCACGATGGTTTCAGCAGCCTTTGGGACATCATTATCACTGATATCCAAACGTAAAACAGGCAAAAGAGAATGACTGACCAACTCCTCTAATACTTCCTGCTCAAGTTTAAATTGGTCCAGGTCGTTATATTGACTGGGATTGCCAGAGACTTTCAGGCGTTCTTCACGGGCAGCGGCAAATGAATCGGGCGAGCGGGTGCAGAAAACCAGGCGAAAGTTAAGAGGTAATAATCGTTCTTCCAACCAGGTAAAGTCGTAGCGTTTATTGTAGGTGATCCACTGCACCATCTGCGTGGAAATGTGAAAGCGTTCCACTACCCAGGAGTAATAACGGTTGAGTTCAAACAGGCGTACCCAGGTCTGGTAGGTTTCCATTGCCTGGGCTTCCTCCTGCGGGGTAAAGTTGATCAAACCCCGCCCCCAGGGGTAATTGGTAAAGGTGCACCATTCGGCGGAAATCAAAGGGGAATGATAGCGATATTTGCGCGGACCGGTGAAGCGGGGATGATCGTTCAGTTCGAAGGCAATCTCCGTTTTGAAAGTCAGGCGCGTGCCTTCCAGTATAACCTTTGGGGTCAGTTTGGACATTTTTACCTCGCTATGTGATTGATAAACCTAATGTCTAAATAGAATAGTCAACCCCGTTATCGTACTCCCAATAATCCTCTTCGTCCAGATGCATATCAGCAATGTGGTGAGGCTTTATCAGCAATTGATCCTCGATAGTTGAAAGGCGCTCCATCACCTCCTTCAGATTGCTGGTGAGGGCATCGGGCAGGCTGGTGTGGTCAAACTCTATTGCCAAGCCGAATACATCCTGTTTGCGCCGGATGATCTGTCCAGGTACACCCACCACAACTGATTGCGGAGGAACGTCCTTGACCACCACCGCGTTGGCGCCAATGCGGCTATGGGCACCAACGGTGATGTCGCCTAGTATTTTTGCTCCTGCTCCCACAACCACGCACGATTCCAGAGTGGGGTGGCGTTTGACTTTCTCCAGGCTGGTGCCTCCCAGGGTAACCCCGTGATAAATAGTCACATTATCACCAATCACAGCAGTCTCTCCGATAACGACTCCCATGCCGTGATCGATGAAGACTCTGCGACCAATGCTGGCACCCGGATGGATCTCAACACCTGTGAAGAAACGAGTTACTTGGGCAAGATAACGAGCCAGACCCCTGGCACCAATTTTCCAGAGCCAGTGTTCAAAGTGGTGAGCCCAAAGAGCGTGCAGACCAGAGTAGGTAAGGAACACACTGATTTTACTGGTGGCGGCTGGGTCACGCTCAACTGCGCAGCAAAGGTCTTCGGCTATCTTGCCAAAGAAACCCAGCTTATTTGCTTTGCTGCCGCCACAACCAGGAGGGCAGAGTGAGGACGGTCTATCAGCTTTTTCCATTCAGCTCCTCCCGAATTTTCGCAAAAAGCGGCGTGGAGAGATAACGCTCAGCAAAACTGGGCACAATCACGACGATCCGCTTGCCTTTGTTTTGAGGTCGGCTTGCCACCTGCAGGGCTGCCCAGATTGCCGCACCGGATGAAATCCCTCCAGGGATACCTTCGAGTGTTGCGAGTTGCTGCGTGGTCACAAAAGCGTCTTCAGCACTGACCTGGATGATCTCATTGATGAGTTCCTGTTTCAATACGGAAGGAATAAAGCCTGCCCCAATCCCCTGTAATGGGTGCGGTCCGGCTTGACCACCGGAAAGAACTGGAGAGGCTCCAGGCTCGACCGCGATAATTTCAAGAGCGGGGTTGTGTTCTCTCAAAGCTTCGCCGGCGCCAGTGATGGTACCGCCAGTACCCACGCCCGCCACCAGGAT
>DOEX01000056.1 GCA_003532515.1 Anaerolineaceae bacterium
GCTTCCGGATTTTCGGGGAAGAGGTCTGATGCTTTTCCGAAGTAATCCTTTGCGGCATGATAATCTTTTTCCAACAGTTTTACGTCACCCAGCAGCTGCCAGTATTGGGCTGATTTTGGGGAAATTCGCAGGGCATCTTCTAGATGTGCTGCCGCCTCTGGATACTTGCCGGCATCCTGGTACATGGTCGCGGCAAAGGTATGCCATTCGGGCTCGTCTGACCAGATCTGCAAGGCTTTTTCCATACTCTCGCTGGCAACTTCCGGTTGGTTTCGGTTTGCGAAAGCATCAATGGCGAGAAGAATTGGCTGTTGTGGTGTCTTTTCAAGCAATTCCCGGGCAATGGCAGCACTGTACTGTGGGTCAACATGTAAGTTAAGGATGGCATTCTGGGTCAAAACCTGTGGATCGTCCTCATAGGCAGTCAAAATTGCATCAATTCGTTCAGGATTGACCAATACAGAGAGAACCTGGGCGGCTTGACGACCGCTGTTGATCAGTTGACTCATCTTGTTTTCATCATCCCAATGACCATTGAAAACAGCCTGACCGATCTTTAGTTCAGACATTAATTGGGAGGGCTTCAGGAAGCGTCCTGCAACCGCGATTTGTTCTTCCAACAGTTCCGCCTGATTTTGCCCTGTAAATAACTCTGGTGCATGGTGAGTGATATTCAAGAGCATGGCATTATTATGCTGACGGAAATTATCGCTTATGTAAGCGGCCAGAAGTTTATTGGCGATCGGGTTGATGCGCACTACATTGAGAGCACTGGCAAAGCATTGATTGGCTGTCTGCCAATCGGAAGCTTCCCAGGCAGCAATTCCACAAGCGAGACATGCCCAAATCCAATCGAAGTGTCGAGCGATATTGAAGGCGGTTTCCTCCTGGTTAATCGCTTCTGCTTCTATTGCAACGCGAGCTTCGTTGAGATGACTTGCAGCATTTTCTGCTTCGTCTGCCTGTTGAGCGAGCAGAGAGCGCACTGCCAGGGTGAAGGCCGTATCAGTCTGGTCTGCAAGGAAGTGCTCCCAGATCATTGCAACTTTGGGATAATCTTGCTGGATCATCGCGTCAAGGCAAAGCATTTGTACCAAAGGATAATTATTCGTTTTTCCCTGGGATTGTGAAGTGAGATAATCGAGGATGCCCTCGAGTTTCTGGTTATCGCGTAATGCTAAAGCAAGTCCTGCCTGAATTTCGACGAGTTCAAGGCTGGAAGGATCGTTCTTTTGAGCAAGGTCAGCATGCTTTTGGGCGGCGTTGAGATCGCCTGTCACTCTTTCCAACTGGATCGCGCGCAAGTAAAGCCCGGTGACGGAATAGGCAGGGTAATCACCTGGAGTCTCTATTTGAGACTGATCTACCAGGCATTCGTTTTCAGTGCTGAATTCCAACCCCTGGACAAGGTTATCAAGCTTTTCCATGGCAGGAAGAAACTGCCTGTTCGCGGTCAGAACGTCACTGAGCAGAATCGGGTAGCAGGGGTGATTGCCTAACGAGGCAGATAACTCCTTAGTCAGTTGCAGGGCTGCCGCACCATCACCCAGTCGCAAGATGGAATAAACGAGGTTGCGGGTCTCTTGAAAATCAGGGGAGGGATTGCCAGAAATCGCTTTCTGAATGATTGCAGAAGCTTCTTCTGTCTGATCGAGATGCAAATAAAGGTTGGCGACATCCACATATTCCTCAGTGGTAATTCCTTCGATCGCAAGCATACGGTTGAGAGTGGTCCTGGTCTCTTCGAGGTCATTTAAACGCGCGTATGTACGGGCGAGGGTGAGATAGAGTGTCTTATCCTCAGGACGGAGGTGGATGGCATCCTTCAAAACCTGGATGGCTTCTTTTTCATTGTTTTGATCGCTCATAAAATCACTGAACCAGAGAACATTGTCCAGGTTGGCCGGAGCAATTTGCAAGCTGGCTCGGGCTGTGTTGAAAGCCTCGTTGTTTAAACCAGCGTTCAGATAGGCATTGGTGAGTACATGGCGAGTTTCAAGGTGATCAGGGTTCACCAACATTGCTTCTTGCAGTGAAGCAAGGCTGACATCGTTCAAACCCATGTTTAAAGCTGTTTTTCCGATTTGAAGCTGCAGGTGATGATAAGCTCGCGGTGATTTGGCTTGAGGACTATCAAGCAACTTCAGGTAGCTTTCGTAAGCCGATTCATGGTTTCCAATGGCTGCATTTAGGTCAGTTGCCAGCATTGCCAGGTCAAAATCCTGTTTCAGCTTATCGCGATTGTTTAATAAGGCTTCCAGCAGACTTTCCAATTCCTTCTGGTTGACATCAGGATGTTGCCTGTTTAATTCCAGCAGGCAGTTTGCATAGGCGAGCAGCGTATCTTCGCGGTGGAGAGAATCCCAGGCAAACTGCAATAATTGTCTGGCGCTTACAGCATCGTCCAACGCCAGATAAGTTTGCCCTAAAACCAGGGCTAATTCAGGATTGCTGGCATAATCATCTTCGAGCGGTTCCAGAATATCCCATGCATCATTGGTGTAGCCTTGTTTCAACAGCGCCCCCGCTAGTAAGATCCGTACCTCAGGATTCTCTTCGTTTAGCGCGAAAGCTTGTTTCAAGGCAGCAATGGCATCTGTTGTTTGTTCGTTTTCAAGATAAAGCTTACCAAGTGAGCTCAGAATCAGTGGATCCCCGGGAAAAGCCGCTTTGGCTTTTCGAAGTGCCTGGGTAGCATTCTCGTTTTCACCCAACTCTGTCCAGATTGTGGCCAAGGAAAGCCAGCTGGCTGGTTTTTCAGGAGCGACCTCAGAGGCTTCTTCCAATAATTTAACCGCCCGACTTTTTTGACCGGAATTGATCAATGCCTTGCAAAGGATCACGAGTGCTTCACCGTCCAACTGATCGTTAGAGAGAAAATTTTCCGTAATCGGTATAGCGATTTCGGGTTTGCCGGCTTTAATTGCAATCTCCGAATAGGTCAACAAATCTTCACGTTGGGGTTGCGCTGATTGACTGATGAGTTCCTGGTAGATATCCAGTGCTTTTTCTTCTTGCCTGGTCTGCAAATAGAGCCTGGCAAGCTCTTGCTTGTTGACTTTATTTTCTGGCTCAAAAACCGATAGCAGTGCCGAAGATTCGATGGCATCGTCCAGGTTCGCCAGGCGTTGATTGATCCTGGCTGCCAGTTTGATCGTACTCAAATCGTTTGGGTCATCCTGAAGTGCTTTTCGGACAAATTCACCGGCTGCTTTGTAACGTTTTTGGTCATAGGAATATTCAGCTGCCTTGAGGTTGTCGCTTTGAAAATCAAAACGCGAAGACTGCGTCGATAAGGTTTTTCTCTGGAGGGCGTTATCTAAAGCCAGATGGACATTGGTAGATTTCTCGCGTAGTTGCGGATAACGCAGCGCGAAAATGGCGTTGATATTTTCGTCTTCCACCTGGTTCAGGAGATCGATGGCAAAATCAACCTCGTCCTGGCTGACCAAAAACTCAGCGTACTGATTGCGATAATCGCTGTTATCGGGTTCAAGCTGTAATACCTGTTCCCAGGTTTTACGTGCTTCTTCGGGTTCAGTCCGCTCAAGCTCCAGAGCCATTTTATGCAGTATTGCAGCCTGGTTTCTGTTGATAGCTTTGAAGGCAAGTGTAAGTGTCTCACGCGCTTTTCCAGTTTGTCCTGCATACTGATACAAAGTTGCCAGATTCTGATAAATTTCGACAGGATTGCCTTTTTCTTCAGAAGTATTTTGGATCAGGAGATTGTTTGCAAGCAACTTGATAAAAGATTCAGTAAATGATCCCTGTAATTGGTTCAGAACCTGGATCTGCAGATGCAAACTGGCACTATCAAGGAATTTTGCGAGTAAGTCGAATTGCTCATTTTCTGCCAGGGGCAACTTTTTGAGCAGCGAAATGATACATTTAGCCATTTCTACTGAATCGGTTGCTTTCGTTGTTGTAGCTAATTCCTCTAAAGCCTCTTCAAAATCCGGGCATAGCAATGGCAAATCCGTCAGGCTGGTTGACCAGGCATGAAGCCCGGTTTTGCCGTCTGTCAGAAAACCGATTAGTCCTTTCCAACTGGAATTCTTGAGGCGGAACTCCCGCAGGGTCAGTGCGAGCAGGGTGGCATCTTTTAGCGTGGCTGGTTCCAGACCGGTCATACGGACTGTTTCAAGAGTTTTCGCTGCTTTTTCAAGCAATTCCGGGGGAACAGGGCAAAACAGGTCGCTTAAATCTTTATCGACCAGGCTTTCATCGAGAAGGAACAAAGAAAGCATGGCAGGGTGCCAGTTTTGAGGGTTAGCATTAGCAAAATCAAGCCACTTGGTTGGTAGTTCGCGATCGTTTAATTCTCTCCATAAGAGCAAATTTTCGCGATACGCAGCAATCAGTTTCCGGCTGATCTTTGGATTAAAACGTGAAACAAGCTCTTTAAGCAGCCAATCTATCGCCATCTTGCATCCTTTCGCCCGTCAGAACTATGGCAAGGTTCCGGTATAGGGCTTAACGAAGTAGTACGCTCCCGCGAATAAGAGGATACTGAGGAATACGAGGAAAATGCCAATCCCCGTATTGGATTTTGCCAGATCATTCAACGAACCGATAAGTAACGAGGCATTACCAACCAAGCCAGAGACACCATCAGTGATGCCTTTATCAGCTAATTTGGTGGTCGCATCGGCAATGGTCTGAATATTTCGGTTCATGGCTTGTTTTGCCAGAATGAAAATGCTCAAGACCAGGCAAACAATGCCCAGTCCAAACAAAACCACTGATACGATTAAGACAATTTGATTTCCGCTATCAAACATAAAAAACCTCCAAACAGATTACTGTTGGAGGTTAAGATGCAACTCCTATGCCAAGGGTAAGGGCTGCTGGCCGGTTTTTAGAGGTGGAGTGGAAATGTCGAGAGGGAGGTGACCAAGGTCTATGGCGGCTTCGTCGCATAACAAGACCGCTCTTTCCAGCGCATTACGAAGCTCGCGGATGTTGCCTGGCCAGTTGTAATTTATTAAGGCTTCGATTGCTTTGGGGGTGACATCAAGGATATTTTTCCCCATGCTCATGTTGAATTGCTGCAAAAAGTAGCCAACCAGGTCAGGAATATCCACTTTTCTTTCCGATAAAGAAGGCAGATCCAGATCAACGACTTTGAGACGATAGTAGAGGTCTTCACGGAACTCATGTTTCGCGATCATCTCCTGCAGATTGCGGTTAGAAGCTGCCACCACCTGGACATCCACATTGATCAATGCTGTTCCACCAACCCGGCGGAAAGAACGTTCTTCCAGTGCCCGCAAGAATTTTGCTTGCAGATCCATGGGCATGGATGAAATTTCATCGAGAAAGAGCACGCCATCGTCAGCGATTTCCATTAAACCGTTGCGGCGATGTGTTGCGCCTGTGAAGGAGCCCGCCTCGTGACCGAATAGTTCCGATTCAAACATGGTCGATTGGATCGCAGGGCAATTAACATCAATGAAAGGTTTGCCAGCCCTGGGTCCGCTTTCATAAATATAGCGAGCCAGAACTTCCTTGCCTGTTCCTGTTGGACCAGTGATCAGTGAAGAAACTGAGGCTTCTGCAGCTCGTCTCGCTAACTCGATGATCGCTTTCATTTTCGGTGTCTTGCCGACAATAAATTTATCCAGGTTGGTTTTGCCCCTGAGGTGGTTCAACTCCAGACGCATGGCAACCATTTCCGCCGCGCGTTTGACCGATTTCTCTAATTCTAATAAATCCAGGGGTTTTTCCATAAAATCCTGGGCACCGTTTTTCATGGCTTCTACCGCCATGCTCACTTCGCCATGAGCTGTTACGATGATCACCTGGGGTCTGCGTGGCAGCCGGGCAGTCTCATTTAATAAGTGGGGGCCATAACCATCGGGCAGACGAACATCGAGAATGATGATATCTGTGCCATCCTGGCTGAGAATTTCCCGGGCTTCTGCCAGGGTGCCGGCTTCTTGTACTTCAAAGCCTTTGGTTCTGAGAAACTCAGAAACCACCATGCGGGCGGTCTCTTCATCATCAACAACTAAAATAGATGCAGCCATAAAATCCCTTCT
>DOEX01000064.1 GCA_003532515.1 Anaerolineaceae bacterium
TGAAATTGCATTTTGCTGTTGGGAACGCCAGGTTGTTACCGTGTCGTCGATGATAGAATCTTTATTGGGAACAATAAATTCGCGCACAAACCGATTTCCATCCTGACTGCGTTCGCTGTTTACAACAGCATCACCGAGCGTATATTGATATCGAATAGAAGTGCCCGCAAATAAGTTAAGTTGTGCCACATATTGTCCGTCTGAGTTGCGAGCCATTAAAGGCATGTTGACAGGTTGGACACCCGAGCCTTTTAGCATGTCAGCGAATGTTTGACCTAATTGTCGCGTATTCCCGGCAATTCTGACCGGAGCACCTACTGCCTCGTTTGGTGGCGTCATCACAAAGGTTAAAGTGACTTCTGTTAATGGAGTCATGCGGATTATTGCCAGAGTGGCAAGGTTTTCTACCATATTGACTTCTTGCTGGAAGCTCAGATAACTGCCATCACTTAGAGTGGCTACCAAATTGTGTTTGCCAACTGGTAGTCCTCGAATGAAGAACCTGCCGTTCATGTCAGTCAGAGCGGTTTTACCAGCAACATTGATCAGCACATCCGCCAGCGGAGCTTCGGTTTCGTCATCTGCAACCACTCCGTTAAGGTCAACCAGAGGACCGTTGTAGAGGGCACCTGGCCAACCTGCAATCGTATCGTTGACCACCAGGTTTTCCCTGACGACTATTTGTCTGAAAGGCAATCCATTTCCTTCTGGCAATACCTCACTGACTTCAATCGGATGAGTGAGAGTATATCGGTAGGCAACAGTTGAGCCTTGCGGAAGCATAATACTCAATCCGTATTTGTTTTCATTTCTATTGAGAATATATCGCTCGAGGTTGTAGCTTATTCCGGATACCAGGTCGAGGATATCGAGTGAGATTTCATCTTCCTCAGAGAACTTTTGGAAAGGAAGGGCAATGAATTCGACAGGCACTAAAACCGTTTCTGAAACATCAGAAGGTATGTTAGCGACCGCTAATGAACTTACAGGTTCTTTGGGCTGAAAACTCAGCGCACAGCCTGACAAAATTGCAATCGCAAGTGTCAGGCTAAAAATCATGCGAAGCAGTGCAGTTTTCTGACTCACTCACTCCCCATTGCATTTGTTTGATCGAATGATATTATCCAAATTTGCTGCCAGGCTGCCAAGAACACCATTGATGAAACGAGGAGAAGAATCAGTCCCAAACATTTTCGCCAGTTCAACTGCTTCGTTGATTCCGACCTTTAATGGAGTTTTTTGGTAAAAAGCAACTTCCCACAATGCCATACGTAGAATATTGCGGTCAACAACAGCAACCTGATCTAATGGCCATTCAGGGGCATGTTCACTAATCAATTCGTCCAGAATTATGGTATTTTCGCGAACACCAGAGATCAATAAACGAGCAAAATCAAACTGATTTTCATCGAGTTTTTCATCAAGAGATCTTTCATCCAGGACTTCACCGAGTAAATGGTCGGTCAAATCCAATTCAAACAAAACTTGCAGTGCAACAATTCTTGCCCTTGTACGTGATTTCATCATTCCCTAAGCTTCAATGTCAACATCAGTTATATGCACATTGATCTTAGCAACTTCCATGCCAACCATCTTGGTAATGGCACGGCTTACCTGGTTTTGAATCGTTTCGGCTACAAGTCGAGCATTATGATCGCTGCTGATGATGATGTAAAGATCCAGATAAATCAAATCATCTTTTACTTCAACTTTGACACCCTCGTTGTCGGGGGAGGAGAGTTGTTTGATATCAGCCATTCGGCTCACACCAGCAACTTCCAGTGTAGTTAATTTTGCGATTGTGCTCAACACTGTAGGAGCGATAGTCGTTTTGCCAATATTGTCTGCTGACAAATTGTCTGAGAAATTATTAACCATTTTCTTCTTCCTTCTCCCCAGGTAAAAATCCTGTGCGCAGAATGCTGTAGAGAACAATCTGGTCATCAGTCATATCAAGCTTATCATCTTCTTTCCGCACAGCTTCGATCACTTTTGGGTAATCGATCCCTTCTGGCCAGCCCTGATCGAAGGCATTGAATGGATCAGGGTAAGTGGGTGCCATGGAGGAGGTGGTGAAACCCAATCCATTGAGCGCTTTGTCAAATGACTGACCATGCTTATCATACAGTTGTGTCCAGGCGTTCAGTACTACCTTCACAACATTAGAATCAGTCTCGAATAGCTTGTCGGTGTCCCGTACCAAAAGTCGTTTGGGAGCCGTCAGAGGGTTGCGAAAGCCGCTGACTTTTACTTCGCTTTTTAGCGTTTCTGCCAATGCTTTGCGCACATCACTGCTATAAGCTGCAAAATCAGTCAGAACCTTCTCGATAATTTCTTGTCGGAACCAGGATTCAATGAACACGTTGATCACGTGTAGAGGTTTGAGTTCGTTCATTTTGTATTCCTTTCTTAAGGTCAGACTGACCTGGAAAACTAATTATTCTTCTTCGTCATCGAGTTCGTCTTCTTCTTCCTCGACTTCCCAAAGGCTTTCAGTCTCTTCATCCTCATCCCAGGCTTCGATTTCCTCATCATCCCAATCACCGATTGATTCTTCGTCATCAATCGGGCGATAAGTGAGGCAGCCAGTATCAAGACTGAGGTCAATTGCAGCTGCGCTGCAGTAACGCTCATCCAGGAACAAACAGTCAAGGTACTTACACCGGATTTTTGTCATCATCTTCTCCATAATATGCTTGCATTTCGCTCGCATTTTACCTTAGACATTGGTAAGCGTAAAGCCTCTTTACCGGTTCATCCAGGCCGGACACGGGCAGCTTCGATAACATTTGGCAGGTTTTCGAGCCTTGCCAACACACGACTAAGTTGATTGATGCCAGGCACCTCAAGCACAAGGTTGACCTTAACCACATGCTGCCTGGTTGTCATTGAAAGGTCGATCAAACGTACAGGCTCACTGGAAAGTACATTGGAGATATCACTGACCAGACCCTGACGATCGTAGGCTGTGATTTGAAGCGGAACAGGGTAGGTTTGCTGGGCAATACCCCAATCCACCTTGATCAACCGTTCTGTATCCTTTATTCGTAGTGCGTTAGGGCAATC